>JBJTIX010000208.1:0-15894 GCA_046095205.1 Opitutia bacterium | reverse complement strand
GAGGCCTATCGGTCGAACATGACCCAGCTCGTGCGCGATTTCCGGACGGCCGGCGTGCGCACCATCGTCGGATCGCCCGGGACGATCCACTCGGTGCCCCATTGGGTCAAGGGGGCGCGCGGCACCTGGGAGGACCTCAATCTCTCCCTGCTCAGGTTCCGTGACATCGCGATCGAAGTCGCGGAGGATGAGGAGGCGGGCTTCGCCGACGTCTACTGGCCGATGCTGACGATCGGGCATCGTCAGCGCGCCCTCCATGGCGAGGCCTTCAAGCTCGAAGGAGCCGACGGCGTTCACCCTGGCTGGGCCGGACACATGGTCATGGCGACGGCCTTCCTTGACGCCATGGGCCTGGACGGCGACCTCGGCACGATCGAGGCCGAGTTCACCCCGTCCGGGATGAACGTCAGCTCGCGTGACGGCCAGAGGGCCTTGCGTGTGCGCGACGGGCAGGTGCTGCCGCCCGGCCTGATGCGGGTCATCCACGACCGCATCCCCTTCGCCGTCGAGCCGGGAGACGTCCGCAGCGACGCGACCATGGCGTCCGGCGCCGCCATCACCGACTTCCATGCCCGCTTCAACCGCCTCACCCTGCGTGTGACCGGCCTCAAGGGGTCCGTCGGCCGCGTCACCTGGGGCGGCAAGTCCAAGGACTTCACTGCGGCGGCGCTTGCGTCCGGCGTGAATCTTGCGGCCGAGTTTCCCGGCAACCCCACCGTCGCGTCTTTCGCCGCCATCTGGAAGGCCGTGGGTGAGAAGCAGGCCTACGAGACCAAACAGATCAAGACCCTCCTTCATTCCAAGGAGGCCAAGGCCGACATGGAGAAAGTCGTCCGCGAAAGCCAGGTTGAGTTCGATCGGCTCGACGCCGCCCTGAGGTCAGCCGTCGGGAACTGCGAGAGCGAGCTGCACATCGAGGATCTCGGAGGCCGCTGAAACAAGACGGGCCGCGCTTGCGCGCGGCCCGGGCTAGGAAGCCAACAACGAAACTTATTCGGCGGGAGCGCTTTCGCCGCCGGCGCCGGCGCCGAGCGTCATGCCTCCGACGACCTGGACCTTCTCGAGGATCGTCTTCTGGAGCTCCTCCAGGACCTTCGGGTTCTTGATGAGGTATTCCTTGGCCGCCTCGCGGCCCTGGCCGATGAGCTGGCCGTTGTGCGCGATCCAGGCGCCCTTCTTCTCGAGGATCTTGTGCTCGATGCCGAGGTCGAGGACCGAGCCCGTGCGGGAGATGCCCTCGTTGTACATGATGTCGAACTCGCACTCCGTGAAGGGAGGGGCGACCTTGTTCTTCACCACCTTCACCTTGGTGCGGTTGCCGATGACCTTGCCGGTCGGCTCCTTGATCTGACCGATGCGGCGGATGTAGATGCGGACGGAGGAGAAGAACTTAAGCGCGCGGCCGCCGGGGGTCGTCTCGGGGTTGCCGAACATCACGCCGATCTTCTCGCGGATCTGGTTGGTGAAGATCACCACGCAGTTCGTGCGGCTGATGGCGGCGGTCAGGCGGCGCATCGCCTGGCTCATCATGCGGGCCTGGACGCCCACGGTGGAGTCTCCCATCTGCCCGTCGAGCTCCTGCTTGGAGACCAGGGCGGCGACGGAGTCGACCACGATGACGTCGACCGCGCCGGAGCGGATCAGCGTCTCGGCGATGTTGAGGGCGTCTTCGCCCGATTCGGGCTGGGAGACCAGAAGGTTGTCGAGGTCCACGCCGACGACCTTGGCGTAGCGGGGGTCGAGCGCGTGCTCGACGTCGATGAAGACTGCGTTGCCTCCCTGGCGCTGGATTTCGGCGATGATGGACAGACAGAGGGTGGTCTTGCCCGAGGATTCCGGACCGTAGATTTCGACGATGCGGCCGCGTGGCAGCCCGCCGACGCCGAGGGCAAGGTCGATGGCCACCGAGCCGGTGGAGACCGTCGAGACCTGCATCTTGGTGGCATCGCCCATGCGCATGAGCGTCCCGTCTCCGTATTGCTTGTTGATGGCGGAGAGGGCGAGATCGAGCGTCTTGCGCTCGGCGGCCTGGGCGGTGGCCTTTTCTTTGGCGGCGGTGTCGGGTTTGGCGGACATGGGCGTAGGTTGTTGGTGACCTCAAAGTGAACGAACAGACGCCCGAGGCAAGAAAAATGAACAAATGTTCACTACTTCTTTAACCCCATGTTCCGGTGGGGTTTAGAAACTAAAAAGATCCGCCAGCCAGTCCCAGAAATCAGGCTGTCTGGCGGGGCGCCCGGTCGTTTTCGGGGCTGCCTTGAGGGCGGCCTTCTTGGCGGCCTCGGCCTCGGCCCGGGCCCTAAGTTCGGCGAAGCCCGCGTCCATCAGTTCGACCGCGACCTGGTCGCGGATGCGCTGTTCGGATTTGGCTCCCGCCGGACTGTTGCAGCCGAGAACGACCGCGATGACCCGGCGTCCGTCGCGCTGCGCCGTGGTGGCGATCGAGGCGTTGGAGGCGCTGGTGTAGCCCGTCTTGAGCCCGTCGCATCCGCGGTAGTCCGTCAGCAGGCGGTTGTGGTTCGTCATCAGGAGGCCGCGGCCGCCGGGGCGGTGCAGGAAGAAGCTCCTCGTGGAGGCGTAGCGCAGGGCGGCCGGCTTGCGGGCCAGCTCCGCGCAGAGCCGGGCGAGGTCGCGGGCCGTGCTGCGGTCGTGGGGGCCGGCCCCTTCCGTGAGTCCGTTGGGCGAGGCGAAGCGGGTGGAGGTCATGCCCAGCCTGCCGGCCCGCTCGTTCATCCTCGTCACGAAGGCGGCGGTGGAGCCCGCGCGGTCCACCGCAAGGGCCACGGCCGCGTCGTTCGCGGACTGCAGCATGAGGGCGAAGAGCAGTTCCTCGACCGAGAAGGTCTCCCCTTCGGCCAGCCAGACCTGAGAGCCGCCCGTCCGCGCCGCCTCACGGGTGACCTTCACCGGCTTCTTCGGCTGGATGGCGCCCGACTCGATGTCCTCGAGCACGAGCAGCAGCGTCATGAGCTTGGTCACGCTGGCGGGGCGGCCCTGCACGTCGGCCCGGTCCTCGGTCAGCGTCTGGCCCGTGGCGGCGTCGATGCAGATCACGCCGTCGTAGTCCATGCCGGACCGAGAGATGCCCGCCGCGTGCGACCAGGCGGCGAGTGCGGCCAGGAGGATTGCCGATGTCAGGCGCACGCAGGATTCGTCACCGACCGCCGACTCTCGGCAAGAAGCAATTGATTGCGGACGGGGCAGGGCCAGCATGGGGCGCATGGTGGTCTATCTCATGAGGCACGCCGAAGCCCGGCCCGGAGAGCCCGATGTGGCGCGACCGCTCACCGCCAAGGGTCGCCGGCAGGCGCGGCAGGCGGGCCGGGGGCCTTTCGCGGCCGCGTCGGCCGAGGCGCGCAGCGTCGAGCACAGCGGGCTGGTGCGCTCCCTGCAGACCGCCGAGCTGGCGATGCGTTCGGCCGGCGTGCCGCGCGCGCGCCTGAGGCGGCTGGCCGGCCTCGCCCCCGAGGACGATCCGACGGTGACCGCGCGTCTGCTCGCGACCAGCCGTTCCTCGCGGCTCATCGTCGGTCATAACCCGCATCTGGCCGGACTTTTCTCCCTGCTGTCGGGCGCGGCCTCGGCCGACACGGTCCGGTTCCGCAAGGGAGCCATGGCCGCGTTCCTGCGCATTTCCCGTCCGCGGCGCGGCTCGCCGTTCGGGCGCTGGCGGCTGCTCTGGTTCGTCCCTCCCTCCCTGCAGGCATGACCCGCACCGCACTTGACTGCCCTTCGGGCTGTGCCGACCCTCGCCCCGTGCAAGCCGCCCGACGTCATGCGATGACCTGGTCAGCCGTCACGGCCCTTCATCTGGCCGCGGCCGCGGCGGTCGTGGGCGGACTCGCGACTTCGGTTTCGGAGCCGGCGCGGGAAGGCGGACTGCTGCTCATCTCGCTCTTCGATCCCGAGCCGATCGCGCCTGCGGGCGAAGCGCCTGCGGGGGCCGACGCCGGAGCCGGCGTCTCCGTCGCGCCCTTGGCGCACGTCGCCGAAGCCCCGGTCGCGCCCGCGGCCCCGGCCGTCGCCGCGCCCGTCGCTCCGGTCATCCCCGAGACCCGTGCGCCCGCCTCCGTCGCGGCGCCCGTGACGCCCGTGGCTATCGCGCCCCGTCTTCCCCGGTTCGAACCCCCGGCCTTCCTTGCCCGCGAGGAGCCCGCCTATCCCGCGCGGGCCCGTCGCGCCGGTTCCGAAGGGCGCGTCGTGCTGCGCGTGGCGATCTCCGCGGCCGGCGAAGTCACCGGCCTGGAGGTCGTATGTTCCTCGGGCAGCGTCCTGCTGGACGAGGCCGCGGCCGCCGCGGCGCGCGCCTCGCGTTTCACACCGGCGCGGCGCGACGGCGTGGCCGAGCCCTCCGAGGCCGAGGCCGCCTACCGCTTCGAGCTCCGCTGAGCGCATGCGGATCCTGGTCGCCTCCTCCAACCGCGGCGTCAACGGGGCCGTCGTCTACGCGCGGCGGATCGTCCCGCTGCTCAGGGCGGCCGGCCATCACGTCGTGCTGGCCTGCGAGCCGGACTCGTGGATCGCGGCCGCCGTCGGCGGGGAGGCCCCGCTGCTGTCGACCGACTTCTCCCGCTGGCCCCTGCGCGAGGCCGACCGCGTCGCCGCCTTCTGCCGTGCCGAGCGCATCGACCTCGTGCATTCGCACCTGACGCGGTCCGGAAACTTCGCGGCCCTCCTGCGCGCGCGGCATGGCATCACGAGCGTCGCGCACCTGCACGCCAACCATCCCCAGCTCCACACCGGACTGCACGACCTGCTCGTCGCCGTTTCCGAGGACACCGCCGCGCGCCATCGCGCCGCCCCCTGGAACTGGTCCGTCCCCGTGGCCGTCCTGCCCAATTTCGTCGACCCCGCCGTGTTCCGTCCCGCCGCGCCGGGTCGCGATCCTCTGAGGGAGGCGCTGGGCGTCGCGCCGGGCACGCCCGTGGTGGCGGTCGTCGGGCTCATCTCGCGGCGCAAGGGCCAGGATCTCGCCGTGCGCGCCTTCGCGGAGGTGCGTCGCGCGCATCCCGACGCCGTGCTCGCCGTCATCGGCGGCGGGGAGCTTCCTTCGGGACTCCCCGTCGACGGCGTCAGGATGCTCGGGCAGAGGGATGACGTGCCGGCGCTCCTGCCGCACGCCAGCGTCGTCGCCGTGCCCTCGCGCGACGAACCCTTCGGCCTCGCCGCCGTCGAGGCCATGGCCTGCGGCGTCCCCGTCGTCGCCTTCTCCGTCGGCGGACTGCGCGCCAGCCTGGCCGGCCGCGCCGGCGTGGCCGTGCCCGCGGGCGACGTGGCCGCCTTCGCCCGCGCGCTTGCCGAGCTGCTCGGAGATCCCGTGACGCGCGCCCTGCAGGGGGCGTTGGGGATGCGGGCGGTCATCGGCCGTTACGGCCCTGAGTCGCACATCGCCGCGCTCACCCGGCTGTTCTCGGGGGTCGTCGACTAGTAGGGGCTCACCGGCAGGCCGCGCCGCCCCTTGAAGCGCCGGTGCACCCAGAGGTACTGCTCCGGGGCCTCGCGCACCGCGTCCTCGAGCAGCGACGTCATCCTGCGCGTGTCCGCCTCCGCGTCGCCGGACGGGAACCCTTCCAGCGGACCGGACAGCCGGAGCACGTAGCTGCCGTCCTCGCGTCGCTTCGGGAAGAACGTCACCACCGCCGCGCCCGACATCTGCGCAAGCCGCGACGTCGAGGTGTTGGTGATGGACGGCCGTCCGAAGAAGGGGAGAATCGCCGACTGCGGCGTCCATTTGCCCTGGTCGGGCGCGTACCAGACCGCCTCCCGGTCCCGCAGCGCGCGCAGCAGTCCGGTCATGTCGCGCATCTCGATCGCGCGCGCGGCCCAGTCCGTGCGGTGCTTCCTGAGGATGTCGGCCACCACCGGGTTGTTCGGGTCCCGGTAGAGGCAGCAGAGCGGCGTGCGCAGCGCCAGCATGCGTCCCGCGATCTCCAGCGTGGTGAAGTGGCCCGACACCACGATCACCCCGCGGCCGAGGGCCCGGGCGCGTTCGAGCGACTCCATGCCCTCGACCTCGCAGGGCGGCAGCTCCTCGGGCCGCCGCCACCAGCAGCGCGCCGTCTCGAGGACCCCGAGCGCCAGCGACTGATAGTGGCGCCGAGCCAGCGTCCTTCGTTCGTCCTCCGAGAGGCCGGGGAAGCAGACCCTGAGGTTGACCAGCACCACGTGGCGCCGCACCGGCAGGAGGTGGAAGCAGGTCCAGCCGAGCGCCGACGCGAGCGCACGCTGCCAGGACCACGGCAGCCGGCTGACCAGCCAGAGCAGCCCGAGTCCGGCTCGGGTCAGGGCCCGGCCGAGCGGCCCGCTGCTGCGCTCTTCCTCCATGGGCGAAGGTTTCACCAGCCGCTCACCGCAGGGAAGCCTATTCTTGCCGCCTCAGCGTGCGCGGACGTAACGGGGGTCGGCGCCCGTCAGCAGCGCGCCGAACCTGCCCCAGTCCCCGTCCTCGATGCGCCGGTCGAAGAAGACGTCGGCCGTCGAGCCGTCGGGCGGCATCCGCACCGACCACAGCGGACGCGCCGAGGTCGGCAGCGTCGCGAAGCGGATGTCGCCCACGAACAGTTCGTCGCCCCGCCGGTCGACGCTGTTCCACCCGCCCGTGAACTCCGAGAAGTCGGCGACCACCCGCGCCGCGCGCGAGCCGGCGGGCGGCGCCTCGGGACCGGAGGGGGAGTAGGCGCGCTTCGAGTCGCCGGGGGCGATCTCCGGTTCGGAGAACGGCGCGACGCGCACGCTGGCCGCCTGCCAGCGGCCCTCGTGCAGCCAGACCGCGCGCCAGACCAGCAGGTTGGAGAACGTCGGCTTCACCGCGACCCGTTCGGCCTTCACGCCCCGGGCGTCCAGCCATCCGCGCAGCGCCGACTCCGCGCGCGCGTGCTGGAGCACGCCCAGGCACGCGTAGGCCGTGAACCAGCCGAGCGCCCAGACCGCGGCGCTGCGGGATCCGCGCCTCCAGGCCACCGCGGCCAGCGTCAGCGCCGGCAGCGAGCAGAGCGCGTCGACGATCGGCAGGCAGTCCCACGCGATGCGCGCGGGGCTGAACGGCCAGAGCAGCATCGTGCCGTAGCTTGTGCAGGCGTCGCACAGCAGGTGCGTGAGCACCGCTCCGAGGGAGGGCAGCCAGAGCGCCTTCCATCCCGCGCCCTCGCGCCGACGGAAGAACCAGGCCGTGAGCAGCGAGGCCGCCGTGGCGATCACCGGCATGAAGGCGAAGCTGTGCGTGAAGTGCCGGTGCCAGCGGAACGAGACCAGCGGGTCGCCCGGGGAGCGGATGAACACGTCGAGGTCGGGCGCCATGCCCGCGAGCATCCCGGCCGTGGCGGCCGCCGCGACCGGCACCTCCTTGGGGCGCAGCGCGAGGCCGGCGGAGACGCCGAGCACGGCGTGGGTCAGCGGATCCATGGGCCGAGGTTAGCCCGCGGCCACGGAGAGGGAAGCGACTTTTTGACTGCCGAGCGCCGCCTTCCCGCGTTAGTAGACCTCGCCCTCATGAGACCTTCCGTCCTGCTGCTCTGCGCGCTGGCCTCCTCCTCCGCCGCCCTCGATTTCGCGCCCGTGCCCGCCGTCGAATGCCGGCCCCGGGATGGCCTGCCCAACTTCCTCGCCAAGGCCGCCGTGCCGGGCGCGGAGGTCAGGGTCGCCTACCTCGGCGGATCCATCACCGCGCAGAACGGCTGGCGCGTGAAGACCCTCGCCCATTTCAAGCAGGCCCATCCCGCCGCCAGGTTCTCCGAGATCAACGCCGCCATCGGCGGCACCGGCTCCGACCTCGGCGTCTTCCGCCTGCAGCAGGACGTCCTCGCGGGGAAGCCCGACCTCGTGTTCGTGGAGTTCGCCGTGAACGACGGCGGCGCCGACCCCGGGCGCATCGTGCGCTGCATGGAGGGCATCGTGCGGCAGATCCGCCGGGCCGACCCCCGGACCGACGTCTGCTTCGTCTACACCGTGACCGAGGCGCTCGTGCCCGCGCTGCTCGAGGGGAATTTCCAGCGCTCCGCCGGCGCGATGGAGAAGGTGGCCGACCATTACGGCGTGCCGACCATTCACATGGGCATCGAGGTGGCGCGGCTGGCGAAGGAGGGCCGTCTTCTCTGGAAGTCGCCCCTGCCCAAGACCGAGTCCGAGCGCGCCGCCCTCGGCGACAAGTTCGTCTTCGCGCCCGACGGCGTGCATCCGCACGAGTCCACCGGACATGCGCTCTACCTCGAGGCCGTCGTGCGCTCGCTTCCCCTCATCGCCAAGGCCTCGGGCGCGGCCGGCCCGCGCACGCTTCCCGCCCCGCTCGTCGCGGACAACTTCGAGCGCGCGCGACTGGAGCCGATCGGCCGGGCGAAGCTCTCGGAGGGCCTCGCCCTCGCCGACATGAAGACCGACCCGTTTGCGCGGCGCTGGAACGCGCGGCTCCCCCAGATGGCGACGCTGACCCGTCCGGGCCAGTCCTTCACCTTCCGGTTCCGGGGCACCCATGCGGCCGTTTACGACGTGGTCGGTCCCGCCGGCGGCAAGGTCAAGGTCACCCTCGACGGCGGCCAGCCCCGCATCCTGGCCCGGTTCGATTTCTACTGCACCTACCCCCGCCTTAGCGTCTTCACCGTCGGGACCGACCTCGAGGACCGCGAGCACGTCGTCACCGTCGAGCTGACCGACGAGAAGGTCGACAAGGCCGCCGTCCTCGCGCAACGGAAGCAGAAGATCGACGACCCCGCCCGTTTCGCCGACCACCACGCCTTCCCGGGGGCGCTGCTGATCGTGGGCGAACTCCTGCCCTGAACGCCCCTCCCGTCCTTGACCCACGGCCCGCCCGTGCCAAGGATGCCCCTCCCCAATCATCCCCATCCCACCATGCGCTTCGGACTCAACACCTTCCTCTACGCGTCGCCCTTCACCAACGACAGCGTCCATCTCTTCAGGAAGCTGAAGAACTGGGGCTTCGACTCCGTCGAAATCCCGATCGAGGACCCCTCCCACACCGACCCCAGGGTCCTGAAGGCCGCCGCCGCCAAGGCCGGCATCGCCATCGGCTCCATCTGCGCGTGCATGGGCCCCGGCCGCGACCTCCGCGGTTCCGCCAAGGACCAGGCCAACGGCCGCAAGTACATCATGGCCCTGATCGACCAGGCCGCCGTCATGGGCTGCCCCCGCCTCATCGGGCCGCTCTACTCCGTCGTCGGCCTCATCGGCGCCCATGACGACAAGACCAAGGCGAAGCACTTCAGGCTCGTCGTCAGGAACCTCAAGGCCATCGGAAAGTACGCGCAGAAGAAGGGCATCGAGCTCGACGTCGAGCCCCTGAACCGCTTCGAGACCGACTTCCTCAACACCTGCGACCAGGGCCTCCGCCTGATCAAGGCCGTCAACCTCCCGAACGTGAAGCTGCACCTCGACACCTTCCACATGAACATCGAGGAGAAGAACCAGGCCGCCGCCATCCTCCGGGCCGGCAAGCACCTCGGCCACTTCCACGCCTGCGGCACCGACCGCGGCACTCCCGGCAACGACTCCCTCGACTGGAAGCCCATCGTCTCCGCCCTCCGCAAGATCGGCTACAAGCAGGAGGTCGTCATCGAGTCCTTCACCACCGACGTGAAGGTCATCGCCCGCGCCGCCGCCATCTGGCGCGCCATGGAGCCCCGCCGCGACGACATCGCCGTCAAGGGCCTCAGGAACCTCCACCGCTTCTTCGGCCGCAAGAAGTGAGCCCTTCAGCCATGCGCCTCCCCCTGCTCGCCTCCCTCCTGTTCGCCGCGGCCCTGCCGGCCGCCGAGCGCCAGCTCTTCAACGGCAAGGACCTCGACGGCTGGAAGGGCCTCGACTTCTGGACCGTCGAGGACGGGGCCATCACCGGCCGCACCACCAAGGAGAAGCCCACCAAGGGCAACACCTTCATCGTCTGGCAGGGCGGCAAGGTCGCCGACTTCGAGCTGACCTTCCGCTACCGCATCGTCGGCGGCAACTCCGGCGTGCAGTACCGCAGCAAGCTCGTCGACGAGAAGGGCTTCGTCGTCGCCGGATACCAGGGCGACTTCGAGGCGGGCAAGACCTACTCCGGCATCCTCTATGAGGAGAAGGGCAGGGGCATCCTCGCCAAGCGCGGCGAGAAGGTGACCGTCGCCGAGGGCGCGGACGCCAAGAAGCCCAAGCTCACCGTCGACGGCTCCCTGGGCAAGTCCGACGAGATCCAGGCCGTCATCAGGGCGGAGGACTGGAACGAGTACCGCGTCGTCGCCAAGGGCGGCCGCCTGCAGCATTTCATCAACGGCCGCCAGACGGTCGACGTCACCGACACCACCGCCGTCGGCGCCAAGGAGGGCGTGCTCGCCTTCCAGCTCCATGCCGGCCCCCCGATGCTGGTGCAGATCAAGGACGTCCTCCTCAAGGACTGAACTTCCGCCATGAACCCCCGCGCCTGCCTCGCCGTCCTCCTCGCCGCCGCCTCCCTGGCGGCCGCGGAGAAGAAGAACGTCCTCATGATCGCCGGCCGTCCGAGCCACGGGCCGGGCGAGCATGAGCACAACGCCGGCATCCAGCTCCTCGCGGCCGGCCTGCGACAGGGCGCGGCCGACCTCGTCGAGGTCGATGTCTCCCTCGGCGGCCAGTGGCCCTCGCCCGAGCGCGTCGCCAAGGCCGACACCATCGTGATCTATTCCGACGGCGGCGGCGGACACCCGGCGCTGCCCCACCTCGCCGAGCTCGAGAAGAAGATGGCGGCCGGCGCCGGCTTCGTCTGCCTGCACTACGCCGTCGAGCCCGCCTACGAGCGCGCCGGCTGGCTGAGCGTCGACGGCAAGCCCGTCAGCCCGCCCCCCGCCGGACGCTCCTCCACCGGCAAGGGCGCCAGGGAGTTCAAGGACTGGCTCGGCGGATACTTCGAGCAGCACTGGTCGGTCAACCCGCACTGGACCGCCGACTTCCGCTCCCTGCCCGACCATCCCGTGAGCAGCGGCGTGAAGCCCTTCGGCTCGAACGACGAATGGTATTTCAACATGCGCTTCCGTGACGGCATGGAGGGCGTGACGCCCATCCTCCAGTCACTCGCGCCGCCCGAGACCATGTCCCGCGGCGAAGGCCCCCACAGCGGCAACCCCGACGTGAAGCGGCTCGTGCTCGAGGAGAAGAAGCCGCAGGTCGTGGCGTGGGCCGTGCAGCGCAAGGACGGCGGACGCGGCTTCGGCTTCACCGGCGGCCACTTCCACCGCGGATGGTCGAGCGACGACCAGCGCACCCTCGTCCTGAACGCGATCGTCTGGACCGCGCGCGCGCAGGTGCCCGCGCAGGGCGTCGTCTCCCGCTTCACCGAGGCCGAGCTTTCCGCCAACCTCGACCCGAAGCAGCCCCGCAAGGCCCCGACCAAGAAGAAGTGAGCGCGCCGTGCGCGCACCGGGGCCGGCCTTGGGCCGGCCCTTCTTTTTTCCGCACATAAACGCCTGCGGCGGTTTGACCCGGACTCCCGCACCGTGACCTTGCCCGCATGCCGCTCGACATCGCGATCATCGGAGGGAACACCGGAATCGGACTCGCCACCGTGCGCCTCCTCGCGGCGGCCGGGCACCGCGTCCATCTGGCCGCCCGCAGTCCCGGCGACGCCGCGTCCCTCGCCGCCAGCGTGCGCCCCTTCGACGCCGCGTCGCCCGCCGGACTGGCCTGGCCCGAACGTCTCGACGGCCTGGCCTACTTCCCCGGCACCATCGCCCTCAAGCCCTTCCACCGCATGACCGACGAGGACTTCCGCCGCGACCTCCAGGTCAACTTCTTCGGAGCCGTCGAGGCCCTGCGTTCGGCCCTGCCCGCGCTCAAGGCCGCCGGCTCCGCCTCCGTCGTGCTGTGCTCCACCGTCGCCGTCGCGCAGGGCATGCCGATGCATTCCGGCATCGCCGCCGCCAAGGGGGCCCTCGAGGGGCTCGCCCGCAGCCTCGCCGCCGAGTGGGCGCCCGCCGTGCGCGTGAACCTCGTCGCTCCCGGCCTCACCGACACCCCGCTGGCCGCCCCGCTCCTCAACGCCGACGCCAAGCGCGAGGCCGCCGCGAAGCGCCATCCCCTGCAGCGCGTCGGCGACCCCGTCCATTCCGCCGAACTCGTCGCGTGGCTGCTGGGCCCCGGTTCGGCGTCGATGACCGGCCAGGTCCTGCGTCCGGACGGAGGCCTGTCCTCCGTGCGCACCTTCGCCTGAGGGCCGCGTTCAGATCAGCATCCCCGTCGGCTCCTCCAGGCACTTCTTGAGCGCCTGCAGGAACTGGGCCGCCACCGCGCCGTCGATGACGCGGTGGTCGCCGGAGAGGCCGAGCGTCATGCGCTGGCCGACCACGATGCGGTCGTGGGCGTCCACCACCGGCTTCTTGACCGTGGCTCCGACCGAGAGGATCGCGGCGTTGGGCACGTTGATGATGCCGAAGAAGCCCGAGACGCCGAACATGCCGAGGTTGGTGACCGTGAAGGTCGAGCCCGACATCTCGGCCGGCGTGAGCTTCTTGGCGCGGGCCTTGCCGATGAGCGCCTTGGCGTCGCCCGCGATCTCGCGGAGCGACTTCGCGTGCGCGTCGCGGATGACCGGCGTGACGAGGCCGTCGTCGAGGGCCACGCCGAACGAGAGGTGCACCGCGCCGTGCTGGCGGATGCTCGTGCCGGCCCAGGAGCAGTTGACCGCGGGCACCTGCCGCAGCGCCTCGGCCGAGGCCTTGAGGATGAAGTCGTTGACCGAGAGCTTGAGCGCGTCCTTGCCCTCCGCCTCCGCGAGGCGCCGGTTGATCGACTCGCGCATCGCCATCAGCGGCGCCGCGTCGACCTCCACCTCCAGGTAGAAGTGGGGGACCGTGACCTTGGATTCCAGCAGGCGGCGCGCGATCGTCTGGCGCATGCCCCCCACCGCGAGGTCGCCGTCCGGCTGCACGCCTCTGCCGTCGGCGGGCGGGGGCACGCTGACGTTGGTCGGGCCGGCGGGCGCGGCGGGCAGGGCCGCCGCGGCGGAGACGTCACGCGCGACCACGCGGCCGCCGGGGCCGGTGCCGGAGAGCGAGGCGGCGTTGAGCGCGGCCTTCTCGGCCATGCGGCGCGCGTAGGGCGAGACCTTGGCGCGCGCGCCGTCGGCGGCCTTGCGGGCCGGAGCGGCTTCGCCGGCGGGCGCGGGCGGCACGCAGGCCACGCCCGTCTTCTCAGGGATGGCGGGGGCGGCGGACTTGGGCGCGGGCGCGGAGGGTACGGGGGCCTTCTCGCCCTTCTTGCCGACCGCGAGGATCGGGGCGCCGACCGGCAGCTGGGCGCCGGCGGGCGCGTAGAGCTTGAGGACCGTGCCGGGGACCGTGCAGGAGAGCTCCATCGTGGCCTTGTCCGTCTCGACCTCGCCGAGGATGTCGCCGAAGGCCACCTCCTGGCCCTCCTTGACGTTCCATTTCACGAGCGTGCCCACCGTCATCGTGTCGGAGAGCTTCGGCATGTCTATGATTTCGGCCATCTTGGTAGATTGTGCGTCAGGCCAGCACCTTTAGCGCCTCGGCGACGACGCGCGCAGGGTTGGGGATCTGCTGGTCCTCCAGGCGCTTGCAGTAGATCTGCGGCGCGTCGACGGAGGACACGCGGTGGATCGGCGCGTCGAGCTCGTCGAACGCCCTGGACTGGATGAGGTAGGCGATCTGGGCGTCCACGCCGCAGAAGGGCTTGTTCTCCTCCACGAGGAGCACGCGGTGCGTCTTGCGCACCGAGGCGAGGATCGTCTCCTCGTCCAGCGGACGGATCGAACGGAGGTCGACCACCTCGACGCTGACGCCGTGCTCGGCCTCGAGGATCTCGGCCGCCTTGAGCGAGGTGATGACCGCGCGTCCGTGGGCGACGATGGTGAGGTCCTCGCCTTCGCGCTTCACGTCGGCGACGCCGAGCGGCACCACGTAGTCGTCGTCCGGCACCTCGCCCTTGTCGTTGTAGAGGATGGTGTTCTCCATCACGTAGACCGGGTCGTTGTCGCGGATGGCGGCCTTCATGAGCCCCTTGGCGTCGTAGGGCGTGGCCGGGCAGACCACCTTGATGCCCGGGTGGGAGGCGAGGATCGCCTCGGGCGTGTGGGAGTGGGTCGCGCCGACGTTGGTGCCGCCGTTGGCGGGGCCGCGGATGACGATCGGGCAGTTGATGAGCCCGCCCGACATGTAGCGGATGTTGCCCGCGTTGTTCACGATCTGGTCGAAGGCCACGTAGGAGAAGGACCAGAACATCAGCTCCATCACCGGGCGGATGCCGAGCATCGACGCGCCGATGCCCAGGCCGATGAAGCCGGCCTCGGAGATGGGGGTGTCGACGACGCGCTTCGGGCCGAACTCCTTGAGCAGGCCCTCGGTGACCTTGTAGGCGCCGTTGAACTGCGCGACCTCCTCGCCCATCAGCACGACCTTCTCGTCGCGTCGGAGCTCTTCGCGCATCGCGGCGCGGAGCGCCTCACGGTAGGACATTACGGGCATCGGACTATTCGAAGATGATGGTTCCGCGGGAGGAGGTGTCCGGACCGCGGTTGTCCTCCTCCCAGTAGATGTCGCGGGTGACGTCGGCCATGGTGGGGTCGGGGGACTCGTCGGCGAACTTGGCGGCGACGTCCGCCTCCTCCATCGCGGCCTCGTTGATGGCCTTGGCCTTCTCGGGGGTGAGGACCTTCTCCGCGATCAGCTCCCGCTCGAACAGCAGCACCGGGTCCTTCTGCTCGCGGTACTCCTTGATCTCCTCCTTGTCGCGGTAGGTCTTGTCCGGGTCGGCCATCGAGTGGCCGTAGTAGCGGTAGGTGAAGATCTCGAGGACCGTGGGCTTGGACTCCTCGTGGGCGCGCTTGAGCGCGACCGCCGTGCGGGCGCGGACCTCGTAGACGTCGTGGCCGTTGATGATGTCCCACGCCATGCCGTAGCCTTCGGCCCGCTTGGCCAGGCAGCCCGGGTGGGCGGTCGACCGCTCCTGCGAGGTGCCCATCGAGTAGCCGTTGTTCTCGATCACGAAGATGACCGGAAGGTCCCACAGCGCCGCGAGGTTGTAGGCTTCGTGGACCGCGCCCTGGTTGACCGCGCCGTCGCCCATGTAGCAGAGGCAGGCGCCCTTCTTGCCGAGGTACTTCACGGCGTAGGCGAGGCCGGTGCCGAGCGGCGCCTGGCCGCCCACGATCCCGTGCCCGCCCCAGAAGTTCTTGTCTGGCGCGAAGTAGTGCATCGAGCCGCCCTTGCCCTTGGAGCAGCCGGTGGCCTTGCCGGTCAGCTCCGCCATGCATTCGTTCATGCCCATGCCGACCATCAGGGCGTGACCGTGGTCGCGGTAGCCCGTGATCACATGGTCATCCTTGCCCAGGAGCGAGATGGTGCCGGCGGCGACGGCCTCCTGGCCCACGTAGAGGTGGAGGAACCCGCCGATCTTGCCCTGCTGGTAGATGCGGATGCAGCGCTGCTCGAAATGGCGGATGCGGGCCATTTTGGTGTACAGCTCGATCTTCTGCGCCTTGGACATGCCGGCATTGACGGCTTCCTTGGAATATCCCGAGGGGCCGGCGGCCCTCTTGAGGGACTCCGGGTGGGTGAGGACTACGGGCTTGGCCACGGCGTTAGGTGTTCGGTTTCGATTGGAGGCGGCTTCCCGCCAAGGTCAAGCGAACCCCCTTGACCCCCTCATTTGCCTTGACCCTCCTTGCCACCGGCCTCCCTTTTTGCTCCAATAAACAAGCCGTAAGGCCGTTTCCCCGACCCCTACATGGAAGAATCGTCAGAGTCCAAGTCCCGTGAGTTCACGGTGCAGAACCGCATGGGCATCCACACCCGGCCGGCCGCCCAGATCGTGCGGCTCGCCAACCGCTTCCCCGAGGTCGACGTCAGCGTCTCCAAGGACGACGAGTCGGTGAACGGCAAGTCCATCATGGGGCTGATGATGCTCGCCGCCGGCCAGGGC
>JBJTIX010000207.1:0-5108 GCA_046095205.1 Opitutia bacterium | reverse complement strand
GTTGCCGGCGACGATGCGCTCGGCCGGAAAGGCGTGCGCCTTGGCCGCGGCGGCCCTGAGCGGCGAGGCGTCCGGCGAAGGATAGAGGCGCAGGGAGGCGCCGTCTCCGGAGGCGGCCTCGCGGATGGCGGCCACGACCTCGGGACTCGGGGGATAGGGGTTCTCGTTGGTGTTGAGCTTGATCCAGCCCCCGCCCTGGGGCTGCTCACCGGGAACATAGGCCGACATCGCGGCCACGTGGGGGTTCGGCAAGGGCTCCGGGCGGCTCATCGCTGTCCGAGACGGGTGGCGGCGAAATCCCGCAGCAGCGCACGGGTGCCGGCGGCGTCGGGCGAAGCCAGCACGCGGGCGGCGAGGGATTCGAGCTCGTCGCGGCGGGAGTGACGCAGCAGGAAGCGCACTTCGGGGACGGCGGCGGCGGACATGCTGAGCTCGCTCGCGCCCAGCGCGAGGAGCAGCGGGGCCCAGTCGGGATCGCCGCCGAGCTCGCCGCAGACGGAAGCGGGGATCCGCGCGGCCGTGGCCGCGGCGAAGATCGCGCGGAGGCTCTGGACGACGGCGGGGTGGCAGGCGTCGTAGAGCGGAGAGACCTTCTGGTTTCCGCGGTCGACGGCCAGGAGGTCCTGCACGAGGTCGTTCGTGCCCACGCTGAAGAAGTCGCACTCGCGCGCGAGCCGGTCGGCCACGGCCACGGCCGAGGGGATTTCGATCATGGCGCCGAGCCTGATCGGGGCGGCGGGACGCACGCCCTCGGAGGCAAGCGAGGACTCCGCCTCACGGAAGGCGGCCTTGGCCGCGCGCATCTCCTCGGTCCCCGAGATCATCGGGAACATCACGGACACCGGGCCGTGCGCGGCCGCTCGGATGATCGCCCTCAGCTGCGGGCGGAACACCTCGGGATGCGCAAGGCAGAGGCGGATGGCCCTGAAGCCCATGAACGGGTTGTCCTCGGGCTCGAGGACGCCGAGACGCTTGTCGCCCCCGAGGTCGAGGGTGCGGAAGGTCACCGGCGATCCTGCGGCCTGGCGGATGACCTCGGCGTACTCGGCGTACTGCTCGTCCTCCGAAGGCCAGGAGTCGAGCTTGAGATAGAGGTTCTCGGTGCGGTAGAGGCCGACGCCGCGCACGTGATGGGCGCGCACCTGCTCGAGGTCGTCGGACCCGCCGATGTTCGCGCGCAGCTCGAACTTGGCCCCGTCCTGCATCACGTCGTCGAGCGCGACCTCCGACATGATGCGGTCGCGGCGGGTGCGCATGACGAGCTCGCGCGCGCGATACGACTCGAGCGTCTCCGCCGAGGGATTGACGAAGACCAGGCCGTCTTCGCCGTCGACCAGCACCAGGTCGCCGTCGTTCACGGAGGCCATGAGTCCGGACACGCCGACGACGCAGGGGATGCCGAGGGCGCCCGCGAAGATGACCGAATGGCTGGTCTTGCCGCCCTCCTCCGTCGCGAAGGCGACGATGCCTCCGGATTCGGCGCTCACGGTGTCGGAAGGAGTCAGGTCGCGCGCGACGAGCACGCGGGCTCCCCCCTGGACGTCGGGCTGCGCAGGACGGGCTCCGATGAGATGGTCGAGGACGCGGCCGGTGACGTCACGGATGTCGGCTGCCCTGCCCCGCGTGATTTCGGACGACATCTGCTCGAAGAGCGAGATGTAGTGCTGGGCGCTCTCCTTGAAGCAGTGCTCGATGTTGCGGCGGGTCGAACGCACCCTGCCCATGACGTCGTCCAGGAGGGCGACGTCCTCGAGGACCAGCATCTGCGCGTCGAAGATCTGGGCCTCGGCCTCATTCAGGCGCTTCGCGACCTCGTCACGGACCTTGGTGATGTCGGTCCGGGTGGCGGAGATGGCGGCCTCCAGGCGGCGGATCTCGGCTTCGGCATCACTGATCTCGTAACAGGGGACCAGGGCCATGCCCCGGAAAAGCACGTAGGCAGGACCCCGGGCGACGCCGTGTGATGCGGCTATCCCTGCGAGGCGGACCTCGGGCCTGCTGCTATCTGCCTGCATGCGAAGGTCATTTCAACCCCCGCAGGAAAGCGGAGGCAAGGTCTTATGCCTCGTTGGCCCCGGGCTCCAGGACCTCGTCCAGGCCGGCCTCGGGCATGAGGGAGGGCGCCGGCATGGGCATGGGAGGGAGGATGCCGTCAAAGATGTCCGAGGTGAACGCCTCGTCGGAGTCGTCAGGGGACACGGTCAGCGGGAAGTCGGGCTCGATGACCTGTCCGACGGCGGACTCCACGTAGAACATGAATCCGGAATACTCGGCCGGGACCCTGACTCGCAGCTCGACGAAGACGAGGAGCAGGAGGCAGAGATGGGCGGAGGCGCGGCCGAAGCGATGGGCGAAGGCGCTGAGGGACCGGAGGGCCTGGGCCACGCCGGCCCTCTGCTTCGACTTGAGGTAGGCGGTCTGGGCGGCGTGAAGGCGGCTGCGCGACTGGAACCTGCTGCGAAACTCCTCCGAGGAGGCGATGGCGTCACGGAGTCGGGCCATCTGCCCCTGGGTGGCCGCTCCGTCGAGGTAGGCGTAGGTCAGCTGGTCGAACTCGGTGAGGGAGACCTGCGGGCCGGAGCGCAGCGCGGCCTCGACGGCGCCACGGGTGGCCTGCCCGCGCTGAGCCCTGCGAAGGCGGACCCTGGCCCGGAAGAGATCGCGGTTGGAAGGCGAGGCGGACACGAAACCACGCAGGAACTCCATGTCTCCGGAGGAGGCGGAACCGTCCACGTAGCGCACGACCAGCGACTCGAACTCGACGGTGGTCACTGGCGGAACTCTCCCCCCATGAGGTCACGCAGCGCCTCGCGGGCGCGGTTGATGCGGCTTTTCACCGTGCCGATGGAGAGGCCGAGCTCGTCGGCGATCTCCTCGTAGGACATGTTCTGCACGTTCCGCATCGTCAGTATCTGAGCGTGCTCCGGCTTAAGTTGTTCCATGCATTCGGCGACCTTTCGCACGAATTCGTTCTGTTGCGCCTCACCCCCGGGCCCCTGGGAGCCGTCGGAAAGAACGTCATGCAGGGTCGCCCCGGGATCATCCCCTAGGTCGGCGTCGAGGGACATGGACTGGTCGCGCTTGCGGCGGCGCCAGTACCAGTAGCGGTTACGGGCCAGATTGGTGCCTATCTGATGGATCCAGGTGGAGAAGGTGGCGGTGCCCCGGAAGGAGGAAAGGACCCGGTGGGCCCGGATGAAGGTGTCCTGGGTGATCTCCTCGGCGTCCTGACGGTTGCGGAGAAGGGAGAAAACCTTGGCGAAAATCCTTCCCTGATACTTCAGGACAAGTTCGTTGTAAGCCGAAAGGTCGCCCTTTCTGGCCCTGTCCAGGGCTGACTGGTCGGCTTCGGACTCCATGGTTCCGTATGAGGTAAATGATGCTGACAAAAATGGGCTTTTCAACTGCTCTTTGCGGATGCCGGTCGGCAATCCGACCGGCCCCCCATGCTCCCCTCTTTCAAGAAGACAGCCCAGGTCCGCTGGCTCAATTGCCTCACTGGCAAGAACGGACTGGCCGGCGACCTCAGCGAAGCCCAGCCCGGATGCACGGTCCGAGTCAGCCAGGGGCCGGCCGGCCTGGTCATCGAGCCGGGTGACCGCAGCTCCCTGCTCAACGGAAGGCCGTTCCGGTCCCCGACCCCCGTGACGGAGGCCTCGACGCTGCAGACCGAGGATGCCCTGCTGATCGTCGCGCCGGCCGATGACGCCGCCCTGGGGGCCGCGGACTGCGGGCGCTGGATGCTCTTCGACGCCTCCGCGGGCGAGCTGCTCTCCGAATGCGCACCGCGCGAACTGCTCGACCGCGCGACCGAACAGGGTCGCGCCCCCGACACGCTCGCCTGCACGCCCGCAGGACTCGAGGTCGGCTTCAGTCTCTCGCAGGCCGCCCCCCTGCTCTCCCCCGCGCCCGCCGCGGCCGCGACCTCGACGCCATCGCTGGTGGCCGAACAGAACAAAGGCGCCCACATCTGCCCGGTCTGCTGGACACGCTTCGACTCCGGCGACGCGCTGAGCGTGGCCGTTCACGAGGACCTGCGGGGAGACCCCGTGCTCGGCTCCGACGCGCGACTGCGCTTCCAGCCGACACGCTTCAACGACCAGGGCATGGCCCTCGACCCCAAGGGCCTCGCCTGCACCGACATCGCCTGCCCGCACTGCCGCCGTCAGCTGCCGCCCGGCTACATGGACCTTCCCCACCGGATCATCTCGCTGATCGGCGCGCCCAGCTCGGGCAAGTCCTACTACCTGGCCGTGCTGACCCGCGTGCTGCAGGAGAAGCTGCCCGTCGACTTCGGGCTGGCCTTCAGGGACGGCGACCCCAGCGGCAACATGCTGCTCAACCAGATGCGCAACACGCTCTTCTCGGCCACGACGCCCGAGGAGGCACTGCTGGGCAAGACCGCGCTCGAAGGGGCCACCTACGAGAAGCTGCCGCGGCTGGGCAAGATGGTCTCGCTGCCCCGTCCGTTCATCTACTCCGTGGGCAAGCCCGGACAGCGCTCCAAGGAGAATTCGCTCATCTTCTACGACAACGCCGGCGAACACTTCGAGCCCGGCATCGACATCCACGACTCCCCGGGCGCGATGCACGTCGCCACCTCCTCGGGCCTCATCTTCCTCTTCGACCCGACCGCCAACGCGCGCTTCAAGTCGAAGCTGGTCGGCATCGAGGATCCCCAGCTGACCATGCGCGGCCGGGTGGACCAGCAGGACACGATCCTCTCCGAGATGGAGACGCGTATCAAGCGCGTGCTCGGACTCTCGCACGAGCAGCGCGTCGCCACCCCGCTGGCCTTCGTGGTCGGCAAGTGCGACACGTGGGCCCACCTGCTCCCCTCGCCGCTGGAACCGGTGGTGCGCGACGGAGGCATCGACCTCGCGGCGCTGGACCGCAACTCCGACCGTGTGCGCACGGTGCTCGCGGAACTCTGCCCGGGACTGGTCGCCGCCGCCGAGTCGCTCGCCTCCGAGATGCGCTACTACGCGGTCACCTCCTTCGGACACTGCCCGGTGACGGTCGAAGCGGGCCCCAACCGTGGACGCATCGCCCCCGACCCGCTGCGCCTCGCCCCGGCCCACGTGCAGGAGCCCATCTACTGGCTGCTG
>JBJTIX010000206.1:0-5415 GCA_046095205.1 Opitutia bacterium | reverse complement strand
GCTTGGGGGCGCGGAACTGGTTGGCTCCACGGCGGAGGCGGCTGCGGCGCTTGGACTGCTTGCGTTTCGGGTTGGCCATGGTTCTGCGCTGGGTTGAGGGTCGGTTCTACCCCTGCCGCCCCCTCGGTCAAGCCCCCTGTCCTTGGCCTTGCGCCCGTTCCGGCCCCGGTTCCGCTCCTTGGGCATGTCCGGCGCGCCAGCCCTATTTCTCGACCGGGACGGCAACCTGATCAGGGACCATCACCACACCTGCCGGGTGGACCAGATCGAGCTCATCCCCGGGGTCAGGGAGGCGCTGCTGTCGGCGATGGGCGCGGGCTATGCGCTCTTCATACTGACCAACCAGAGCGGAATCGGCCGCGGCATCTTCTCGTGGGAGCAGTATCACGCCTGTCACGCCCGCATGCTCGAGCTGCTGGAGCTCCCCGCCCCCGGCTTCATCGAGGTGAAGGCGGCGCCGGAAAGGCCCGACGAGCCTTCGCCGTACCGCAAGCCGAGCCCCCGCTTCATCCTCGAGATGGCGGCCGCGCACGGGCTCGACCTCGGGCGCAGCTGGATGGTGGGCGACCGGCGGACGGACTGGCAGGCGGGTCTTAACGCCGGCATCCGTTCCTGCGCGGTGCGCAGCGGCAAGGAGTTCGCTCCGGACGACGAGGAGTTCGCCCGGAATTCCGGCGTGGCGATCCACGACGACTTTCCGTCCTTCGTGCGCCGGGAGCTCGGGCTTCGGACGGCCCGCTGATCCCCAAAACAGCGGAGGCGGACCAAGGTCCGCCTCCGGTGAGACAAAGAAGCCGGGTCTTAGGCCTTGGGCTTCTCGTTAGGGCAGCACTTCTTGCAGTCCTTCTTCTCCTCGTCGGAGGCCTTGGGCTTCTCCTTTTCGCAGGGGCACTCCTTCTTCTTTTCTTCGTCAGCGAAGACGGAGGCCTTGGGCTTCTCCTTTTCGCAGGGGCACTCCTTCTTCTTCTCCTCGTCGGCGAGAAGGGAGACGGAGGTGAAGGCCAGCGCGCAGGCGGCCACGGTCAGGAACTTGAGGAACTTGGTGCTCATGGTAGTGGTTTGGACCTGTAAAACTGACGGATTGTTCCCGGCTGTCAACCTGACCACTTGGAAGTTTACCGGGGAAATCCCAACAGTTTGTGCCTAGAAGTCGCCAGGCCGGAGCCCGGCAGCCACTCCGATCCGCTGGGCCCGGCATAGACCGATCCGTTGCGGACGGCCCTTACCTTCTCAAGGACAGGCATTTGCCGAAGGAGCGTCAGTTTTTGCAAAGAGGGCGAAATCGGGCCGTCCTTTTCCGATTCCTCGATCCATACGATGACCTCGGGGTCGGCCGCGGCGAGCTCCTCCCAATCCAGCCGGCTCCAGGATCCCCGGTCCGGACCAAGGATGAACCCCCAGTTGCGGAGCGGGCCCGCAAGGTAGGACTGCGGTCCGGCCATCACCCCGCCCCAGATGACCGCGATCTTTCTGCGCGGTCCGGCATCCGCGTGCGTCGGGCCGAGGAGTGCGGCCAGGGACTCGGCCTTTTCAGTCCGTCCCACCGCGGCGCCGATCATCCTGATGTCCGCCGCCACCGAATCGGGCGACTCGGGAGAGAGGACCAGCGTCACGAACCCCTCCTTGCGGCAGCGTTCGGGCCAGAGCGGATTCGCGGTGCGCGGCACGATGACGAGGTCGGGACGCGCGGCCTTCAGTCTCTCCATGTCCGGCGCGAAGGCGTCGCAGGTACGTGCGGCGGCATGCGACGGCGGCAGCGGGCACCAGCGCGGGGCGGCCACGCTGTCGTCCGCGACGCCGAGGTCCGCGAGCGTGCGCGTGGCCCCGGGGCTGAAGGAGGCGACGCGCGGTCCGGCCGCGAGCGTCGCCGCGGCGAGCGCGAGGACTGAGGCCGCCGTCGCTCTCACGACGTCAGGCGCAGCGCGAGACGGACGGCGGAGTCGAAGCTCCCCAGGTCGGCCCGGCCGGTGCCGGCGAGCGCGTACGCCGTGCCATGGTCGGGGCTGGTGCGGACGTACGGCAGGCCGAGGGAGAGGTTGGCCGAGGCCGCGAAGTCGACCGACTTCAGCGGCGCCAGGCCCTGGTCGTGATACGCGGCCGCGACGGCGTCGTAGTCGCCCATGAGGTGGCGGTGGAACACGGTGTCCCCCGGCAGCGGGCCTTCCGCATCGATGCCCTCCGCCCGCAGTGATTCGACCGCCGGGCGCATCACGGCCTCATCCTCGCCGCCGAGCAGGCCCTTCTCGCCGGCGTGGGGATTGAGCCCGCAGACCGCGATCTTCGGCCGCTGCACGCCGAGCCGCACCTTGAGCAGGTGCAGGGCCGTGACCGTGCGCCGCACGGCCTCGACGGTGACCGACTTCGGCACCGCCGACAGTGGCACGTGCCAGGTCACCAGCCCGACGGTCATCTTGCCGCCCGCGAAGGCCATGACGGGCGTGCCGCCCCACCGCGCCGCGAAGAACTCGGTCTGTCCGGGATGTCCGAAGCCGATGCCGGCGAGGCCTTCCTTGCTGACCGGGCCGGTGACCACTGCGCGATACCGGCCCTCCTTCACGCCCTGCGCCGCCTCCTCCATCGCGGCGAGGGCGATCTTCTGTCCGGCCGCTTCGGGCCGGCCGGGCGCGGGGCGATGGCCGCGGTCGCCGACGGCGAGGGCGGGCGACTTCAGCGCGGACGTCCAGGCCTCGCAGCCGATGGCGACGGTTTCGGCCGCGAGCAGGGGGTTGGACGCGAGCCAGGCGGCGGCGATCTCGGGGCCGATGCCCGCGGGATCTCCGCAGGTGATGGCGACGGGAGGATGGCTCATCGGGGTGAGGCGTAACGACCGCGTTTGCCGGAGAGGAAGAATTCCAGGAATCGCACCGCCTCCGGCGCGCGGTAGCCGCCTTCGGCCAGGGCCCGCGCCGCCAGTTCGGGGCAGTCGGTGCCCGGACCGTACACGGCGTGGTAGGCCCGCTTCAGCTCGGCGGTGGTCTCGGGCCCCGCGCCGCGACGGCGCAGCCCGACCAGATTGAGCCCCGACACGTCGTTCCGCCCGTGCGCGATCACCTGCGGGGGCACGTCCTCCGTGATGACCGCGTTGCCCGAGACCATGCAGCCCTCGCCGATGCGGCAGAACTGGTGCACCGCCGCGCCGCCGCTGACGAAGGCCGACGCGCCGACCGTGACATGTCCGCCGAGCATGCAGCCGTTGGCCAGGATGACCTTTTCGCCGAGCGCGCAGTCGTGCGCGACGTGGCTGCCGGCCATCAGCAGGCAGCCCGCGCCGACGATCGTGGAGCCGCCCGGCTTCGTGGCCCGGTGGACGGTCACGTGCTCGCGCACCACCGTGCCCTCGCCGATCACCGTGAAGGAGGACGTCGACGTGTCGAAGGCGAGGTCCTGCGGATCCCCGCCGATCACGGCGAAGTGGTCCACCCGGACCTTCGCCGCCAGCCGCGCGCCGCGGCGGATGACCGCGTGGGCGGCGATGACGCAGCCCGCGCCGACCTCGGCGCCGGCCTCGACGAGGGCCCAGGGGCCGATCTCCGCCGACGGGTCGACCGCGGCCCCGGACGAGACGGAGGCGAGGGGGTGGATCATTTCTGGGACCCTCCGAAGAGCTCGAGCTGGGCCGCCTTCACCATGTCGTACACCCGCAGGATGCGGAGCAGCTGCAGCGTGTCCGACTTCGCGTAGCTCTGGTTCGCCTCCACCGCCTGCACCAGGTTCTCCAGGATCGTGCGGAAGGTGAGCACGTGGTCGACGCCGCTCTCCTTGAGCAGCGTGACGCTCTCGGAGCGCTGCGGTTCCTGCGCGGGGATGCCGGGGAGCACGAGCACCTTGGAAAGCTCGCTGCCGTCCTCCGTGGTGAGGTCGGCGAAGGCGTCCTTCGCCGCCTCCACCGCCTCCTTGCGGACGAACTCCAGCAGGTCGCCCTTGCGGATCATGGCCGGGGTCACCGCCTTGGTCGTGTGCCAGCCCTTCACGGCCACGACGGCCGCCGAAAGTCCCGGCAGGTCCGAGCCGAAGAGCTGGAAGGGCAGTTCGCCGCCGCGCCGCGGGGCCGGGTTGATGACGAGCAGGTCGCCCTCCTCGTCGGCCCGCTTGCGCCGCGACTGGACGGCGTACTTGCGGGACTGGCGGACGAAGAATCCGTTCATCTCGAAGTACTCACGGACCAGGCTGTCGTCGAATCCGGCCATCGTTGTCCGCAGACTGACGCCGGCCCCGTACCGGTCAATCCCTGTGGCTCAGAGCACGAACCCCTTGGGGGCCACGGCCAGCGTGAACTCCCCCTTGAGCGAGCCCGCCAGGATCTCGGGCACCAGCCGCCCCAGGGCTCCGGTGCGGACCGTCTCGTGGGCCTTCGTGATCTCGCGGCCCACGCACGCCACGCGGTCGGGGCCCAGCAGTTCGAGCATCTCCGTGAGGAGCGCCTCGATGCGGTGGCAGGACTCGTGCAGCACCAGCGTCTCCTCGGCCTCCGCCGCCTCCTCGGCGAGGAAGCGCCGCCGGGCCGCGGACTTGGGCTGCAGGAAGCCGACGAAGCGGAAGGCGTTGGTGGGCAGTCCGCTCACCGAGAGCAGCGCGAGGGCCGCGCAGGGGCCGGGGATCGGCGACGCCTCTAGCCCGAGCCGCTGGCATTCGCGCACGACGCGGAAACCCGGGTCGCTCACGCCGGGCGTGCCCGCGTCCGAGACCAGGGCGACGGTCAGCCCCTGGCGCACCTTCTCCGCGATCTGCTGGGCCGCCTCCTTCTCGTTGTGCTCATGGTAGGCGATGAGCCTCGGCCCCTCGATGCCCAGAAGCTTCAGCAGGTTGCCCGTGGTCCGGGTGTCCTCGCACGCCACCAGGTCGGCCTGACCCAGCGCCTCGCGCGCGCGCTGGGAGACGTCGCCGAGGTTGCCGAGCGGCGTGGCGACCACGAGCAAGCGCCCCGCATGGACCTTGGCCGGGCCGGACTCGGCCGCCGGCATCAGCGGAAGCCCGACCCCTGGTTCTGGAACCCGGGCAGACCTCCCTGCCAGTTGGCGGGGAGCGCCTGGGGCAGGGTGTCGTCCGCACGCTTCTCGACGGTGCCGCAGCCTGAGAGCAGCGGTGCCAGGCAGAGGGCGGAGAGGGCGAGCAGGGCGCGCATGTCAGTTTCCGGCGGTGAAGGGGACGAGCGTCACGACCGTGCCGTTGCCGATCTGCTTGAGGTCGAAGCCGCTGAGCAGCTGCGCGTAGGCGACGTTCGGGCGCGCGGCGGAGACGCGCACGTTGCCGGCCTTGACGCCGGAGATCAGGAGCTCGAAGCCGAGGTCGGCGCGCACGCCGTTGTGCTCGCCCACGGAGAAGGCGACCAGGCCGGTGGAGGTGTCGAGGGAGATGACCTTGGTGACGATGCCTTCGGCGCCGAAGGTGGAGGTTCCGGTCGCGCCCTGCTCGCCC
>JBJTIX010000205.1:0-6118 GCA_046095205.1 Opitutia bacterium | reverse complement strand
TGTCGGTCCCGGAGAAGCTGGAGATGTTCCAGGAGCTCTGCCGCATCGGCTTCAAGGAGATCGAGATCGGCTTCCCGTCCGCCTCCGACACGGAGTTCGCCTTCACCCGGCAGCTGATCGAAAAGGACCTGGTGCCGGACGACGTCTGGGTGCAGGTGCTCGTCCAGTCGCGCGACCACCTGATCCACCGCACGGTCGAATCGCTGCGCGGCGCCCGCCGGGCCATCGTGCACCTCTACACGCCCACCAATCCCGCCCAGCGCGAGATCGTCTTCGGACTCTCCAAGGAGGAGGTGCTCGCCAAGGCGGTCGAGGGCGCCCGACTCATCCGCAAGCTGACCGACCAGCAGCCGGAGACGGAGTGGCAGCTGGAATTCAGCCCGGAGACGTTCGTGCTGACCGAGACGGACTACGCGCTCGAGGTCTGCGAGGCCGTGGCCGAGGCCTGGGGCGCGAACTCAAAACGTAAGATCATCCTCAACCTGCCGCTGACGGTCGAGGCCGGCACGCCCAACACGCACGCCGACCAGATCGAGTGGTTCTGCCGCCACCTGAGCGACCGTAAGATGGCGATCATCTCGCTGCACACGCACAACGACCGGGGCACGGGCGTCGCGGCCACGGAGCTCGGCCTGATGGCCGGCGCGGACCGCGTCGAAGGCACGCTCTTCGGCAACGGGGAACGCACGGGCAATCTGGACGTGGTCACGGTCGCCCTGAACATGTTCTCACAGGGCGTCGACCCGGGGCTCGACCTGGGCGACCTGCCCCGGATCCGCGCGCACTACGAGCGTCTGACGCGCATGACGGTGCACGAACGGCACCCCTACGCGGGCGACCTGGTCTTCACGGCCTTCTCGGGCTCGCACCAGGACGCGATCAAGAAGGGCATGGACCGCCGCGACAAGCAGGGGCCCGAGGCGCCCTGGGACATCCCCTACCTGACCATCGATCCGAAGGACATCGGGCGCTCCTACGAGGCGATCATCCGCATCAACTCCCAGAGCGGCAAGGGCGGCGTGGCCTACGTGCTGGACCGCGAGTTCGGCTACGATCTGCCCAAGCTGATGCACCCCGAGGTGGGCGCGCTGGTCGGCCGGCACGCGGACAAGCTCGGCAGGGAGCTGAGCCCGGCCGAGATCATGGAGCACTTCCGCAAGCACTTCGTGAACCTCACCCAGCCGATGGAACTCGTTGAATTCGATTCCGACCCGGCGGGCAAGGGTATGGTCGCTTGCCGCGCCAAGGTGCGCATCCCTGGCCCCAAGGTGCTCGACCTGCGAGCCGAGGGCAACGGACCGATCAGCGCCCTGGTGCACGCCCTCGACCCCCACGGCTGGGCCGGATTCACGGTGAAGGACTACCGTTCTCACGCCCTTGCCTCCGGCACGGAGTCAGCCGCAGCCGCCTACGTCTGCGTGCAGGACAAGTCCGGCCGCACCGCTTGGGGCTGCGGAGTCGACGCCAACATCGAGCTCGCAGGCCTCCGCGCCCTCTTCAGCGCTGCAAACCGGCTCGAGTGAAAACTCGGGTCAGGGGGCAGGTGGGCACGGTGACACGGGGACAAGGGGAGATGCGTAGCTGCAAAGGTCAGGGCTAGGGCTTGGGCTAGGGCTTGGGCTAGGCAATTAGATGCCCAGAGGCTCAAAGGCCCAGTTGACCAGATGAATAAGGAACCAGTCCATGGGACATGGGATTAACTCCTATCTCCTGGCTTAGCTTCTAGCCCTAGCCCTGTCCCCAGCCCTAGCCCTTCCCCAGCCCTAGCCCTGTCCCTAGCCCTAGCCCTGTCCCTAGCCCCTTGACTTCCCCGAAAATACATTCAATTTTCCGAATATGTCAAAAGTACGTCCGCTAGACCCTAAGGTCCTCCGTCGCTGCGCGGGCGCGCTGCGCACGCTTTCGCACCCGGACCGCCTGCGCATCGTGGAGGAGCTCGAAAAGGGCCCGCTGGGAGTCTCGGAGCTAACCCTGCGCCTCCGCCGCCCCCAGGCCGCGGTCAGCCAGCACCTGATGCGCCTCCGCGCCCACGGGCTCCTGGCCGCCGCACGCGAGGGTCGCGCGGTCCGCTACCGGGTGGCCCATCCGGGCTGCCTGACGATCCTCGGCTGCATCCGTTCCCATTTCTCCCGCTGAACCCATGAACACCTCCCCCAAGATCCTCATCGTCGGCGGCGTCGCCGGCGGAGCCTCCGCCGCCACCCGCGCGCGCCGGATGAACGAGAACGCCAGCATCGTCATGCTGGAAAAGGACTCCCACGTCTCCTTCGCCAACTGCGGCCTGCCCTACCACATCGGCGGCGCGATCCAGGACCGGGCCAAGCTGCTGGTCGCCAAGCCGGAGCTTTTCCGCAAGCGTTTCAACGTCGACGTGCGGGTGCGCCACGAGGCCGTCGCGATCGACCGCGCCGCGAAGAAGGTGCGCATCCGCGACCATGCCGCCGGCAAGGAATACGAGGAGTCCTACGACAAGCTCATCCTCGCCCCCGGCGCGGCCCCGCTCATCCCCGACGTGCCCGGCGTCCGCTCCAAGGGCGTCCATTCGCTCCGCAACATCGAGGACATGGACCGCATCCTCGCCCAGCTCCCTTCGGCGCGCCGCATCGCGGTCGTGGGCGCGGGCTTCATCGGCCTCGAGGTCGCGGAACAGCTCAAGGAGCGCGGGCTGGATGTGACGCTGATCGAGCGCAGCGGCCAGGTGCTTCCTCCGCTTGACGGCGAGATCGCGGAGCCGCTGCGACGCGAACTGCTCCGCAACGGAGTCCGTCTCATCGCCGGCACGGGCTTCACGGCCATCCGCGAGAGCGCCGGCGCCGCCACGGGCGTGGTGCTGGAGAACGGCACGACGGTCGAGGCCGACATGGTCATCCTCGGCCTCGGCGTACGTCCTTCCAGCCAGCTGGCTGCGGCCGCCGGCCTCGGCGTCGGCCCGACGGGCGGCATCCAGACCGACGAATACCAGCGCACCTCCGACCCCGACGTCTACGCCGTCGGCGACGCCGCGGAATACCGCCTCGGCGCGACCGGACAGCGCGGACGCGTGCCGCTGGCGGGCATCGCCAACCGCACCGGCCGTCTGGCGGGCGAACACGCCGCCACGGGCTCATCCGCCAAGGCGCCTTCGGCCTGGGGCACGGCGGTGATCAAGGTCTTCGGCCTCGGCGCCGGCATCGCCGGCGATTCGCTCAAGTCGGCCCTGAAGCGCGGCGTCGCGGCGCGCGCGGTCCACATCACGGCCAACCATCACGCGGGCTATTATCCCGGCGCGAAGTCGATGACGCTCAAGCTGGTCTACGAGGCCGGCACGGGCCGCATCCTCGGCGCGCAGGCCGTCGGCGCGGCGGGCATCGACAAGCGTCTCGACGTGGTCGCGGCGTTCCTGCACTTCGGCGGCACGGTGCGTGACCTCGCCCAGGTCGACCTCGCCTACGCCCCGCCCTTCGGCTCGGCCAAGGACCCTCTGCACATGGCGGCCTTCGCGGCCATCAACGACCTCGACGGCGTCGCCCCGGTGATTCAGCCCGACGCCGACCTCTCGGGCCTGCAGGTCGTGGACCTCCGCGACGCCGACGAATGCGCCGAGCTGCCGCTCGCCGACGCCAGGCACGCCCGCAACATCCCGCTCAACACCCTGCGTGACCGACTGGGCGAGCTCGACAAGACGAAGCCGACCGCGTTGCTCTGCCACAGCGGCCTGCGTGCCCACGTGGGCACGCGCATCCTTCGCGAGCACGGCTTCAACGCCTCCAACGTCAGCGGCGCGGCCTACGTCCGTGACCTCGCGCTGCGCCGTCCGACGGACGTCGCCCCGGCCGCCGCGCCCTCCTGCGGCACGGTCAAGGCCTGCGGTGCGCCCGGATCGATGATCGCCGCCGGCGAGGACGAGCTCCACCCGGTGAACGTCATGGCCGAGGCCTCGACCGGAGCCCTGCTGCTCGACGTGCGCTCGCCCGCAGAGTTCCGTTCCGGCCGCGTCCGCGGCGCGGTCAATCTGCCCCTCGAAAAAGTCACGCCCGACGCCGTGCGCGCGCTAGCGGGCGGCTCCTCTTCGCCGGTGCTGCTGCTCTGCGCCTCGGGCGGACGCGCCTCCATCGCGGCCGGCAAACTCAAGGGCTCGGGACTCCGCACCCTCGTCGTCGCCGGCGGGACGAACTCCTGCCGTCAGGCGGGCCTGCCGATCGACAAGGACGCCGGCGGCGTGATCTCCATCGAACGCCAGGTCCGCATCGGCGCGGGCACCATGGTCTTCACCGGCGTGATGCTCGGCACCTTCGTGAACCCCTGGTTCTACGCCCTGAGCGGCTTCGTCGGCTGCGGCCTGATCTTCGCCGGCGTCACCGACTGGTGCGGCATGGGCCTCCTGCTCGCCCGGGCGCCGTGGAATCGGTAAGCCGTTAGGGGGCACGTGGGCACGGTGACACGGGGACAAGGGAAGATGCGAAGCTGCAAATGATAGGGCTAGGGCTCGGGCCAGGGCTGGGGCTAGCTTGAGGAATGAGATGCACAGAGGCACGGAAGACCTGAGATCATCCGCTATCCTTGTGCTTTAGCTTCTAGCCCTAGCCCTGGCCCTAGCCCTATCCCTAGCCCTAGCCCTATTGTTTGCAGGCCTTGGTCATCCGCGGTGTAGGAAGGGTTCCCGACTCTACCCGTTGCATCCCTTTTACTCCTAGGCCTCCGAGCCTCTGGTCAACCGGGCCTCTTTGGTCACCCCTTGTCCACGTGTCCCCGTGCCAGCATGCCCCCTCGAAGGCGCAGCCTTCGCTGGCCATCCGCGTCGACCCTACCTGCCGCTTGTCTTTTCGGCCGGCGGCGGCACTAATGCCGCATGGCCAAGCAATCCTCCAAGAAGTCCGCCGGCTACCCGACCTTCCTCCGCGAGCTGCTGGAGGCGAAATCGCCGACGGGACATGAGTTCGCGGCCCAGGCGGTGATCGACGACCACGTCGAGAAGTCGGCCGACAAGTATGAGCGCGACGCGATCGGCAACCGCATCGCGACGCTCAAGGGCACGGGCGGCCCGACGCTGATGTTCGCCGGCCACATCGACGAGATCGGCCTCATCATCTCGCACGTCGACGACCGCGGCTACCTCTACTTCGAGTTCCTCGGGGGGCACGACCAGGTCATCCCCTCCGGCCGCCGCATCCACATCCTCACCAAGCAGGGCCCGGTGCTGGGCGTGACCGGCAAGCGCGCGGTGCACCTGCTCTCGCCCGAAGACCGCAAGCGGGTCCCGGAACGCCATGACATGTGGATCGACATCGGCGTGACCAGCCGCACCGAGGCGCTCGGCATCGTGCGCATCGGCGACCCCGCGGTCTACGCCGACGGCCCCGAAATCCTCCGCGGCAGCCTCGGCGTCTCCCGCGCCTTCGACGACAAGGCCGGCGCCTACGTGTGCATGGAGGCCTTCCGCCGCGTGGCGAAGGACAAGCGCATCGCCGCCACGGTCGTCTCCGTGGCCACCACGCAGGAGGAGATCGGCACCCGCGGAGCCCAGGTGGCCGCGCAGGGCCTGCGTCCGGACGTCTCCATCACGGTCGATGTCGGCCATGCGACCGACCATCCTGACGCCGACAACCGCAAGTTCGGCAAGTTCTCGCTCTCCGGCGGCCCGATCATCGGCCGCGGTCCGAACATCAACCCGGTGGTCTTCGACCACTTGGTCGAGGCCGCCGAGGATCTCGACATCCCCTATCAGGTCCAGGCCGAGTCCCGTCCCACCGGCACCGACGCTCGCGCCATCCAGATGGCGAACGCCGGCGTCGCCTGCGGACTCGTCTCCATCCCCCTGCGCTACATGCACACCCCCGGCGAAGTCGTGGACCTCAACGTCGTCGAACAGGCGGTGGAGCTCCTCGCCGGCTTCGCCCGCAGGGTGAAGAAGAAGCAGAACTATAGCTGGTGAAGTAGGGCTAGAGTCAGGGCCGGGGCTAGGGTCAGTGAGTTGCAAGAGGCCCGGTTGACCAGATTATGGCCGACCTAGGCTTTCGCCCTTTGCATCGTGAACTAGCCCTAGCCCCGGCCCTGACTCTAGCCCTACTTCACCAGCTATAGTTCTGCTTCTTCTTCACCCTGCGGGCGAAGCCGGCGAGGAGCTCCACCGCCTGTTCGA
>JBJTIX010000204.1:0-1657 GCA_046095205.1 Opitutia bacterium | reverse complement strand
CGTCATCGCCTTCGTCGCCGCCGACTACCGGCTTTCGCCCAAGGGGCGGTATCCCGACTATGTCGACGACGCCGCGGCCGCCTTCAACTGGGCCGTGCGCAACATCGCCGCCCACGGCGGCGACCCGCGCCGGGTCTACGTCGGCGGACACTCCGCCGGCGGCTACCTCGCCCTGCTGATCGGCTTCGACCCCTCCCGCCTGCGCCCGCACGGGCTCAGCCTGGGCGACGTGGCCGGCATCGCCCAGGTGAGCGGCCAGGTGTTCACGCACTACACCGTGCGCGAGGAGCGCGGCATCTCTAAATACAAGGTCATCGCCGACGAGGCCGCGCCCTGCTACCACATCCAGCGCGCCCTGCCGCCGGTGCTCACCATCTACGCCCAGAACGACATGCTGGGCCGCGCCGAGGAGAACCAGTTCATGGTCGCGATGCTGAAGTCGGCCGGCCATGCGGAGAACTACTCCCTGCGCGTCGACGACCGCGACCATGGCAGCGTCGGACACAATCTGCGGAACGACGACGACCCGGCCCGCCTCGCCATCGTGAACTTCATCCGCAAGACCTCCGCCAACCGCTGATCCGATGCTGACCCGCCTGCTCTGCCTCGCCGCCGCCGCGCTGAACGCCGCGCCGTCCGACCCCATGAAGGAAACCGCCGACGTGGTGGTCTACGGCGGCACCTCCGCCGGCGTCATCGCCGCGGTGCAGGCGAAGAAGCTCGGGCGCTCCGTGATCATCGTGGGACCGGACGTCCATCTGGGCGGCCTTTCGAGCGGCGGCCTCGGCTACACCGACACCGGCAACAAGGGCGTCATCGGCGGGCTCGCCCGCGACTTCTACCACCGCATCTGGAAGGAATACCAGCTGACGGACACCTGGAAGTGGCAGAAGCCCTCCGAATACGGCGGCAAGGGACAGGGCACGCCCGCGGTCGACGGGGAGAACCGGACGATGTGGATCTTCGAGCCCTCGGTCGCCGAACGCGTGTTCGAGGGCTACGTCCGGGAGTTCGGCATCCCCGTGCGCCGCGACGAATGGCTGGACCGGGACAAGGGCGTCGTGCGCAAGGACGGACGCATCGTCTCGATCTCCATGCTCTCTGGACGGACCTATGCGGGCCGGATGTTCATCGACGCCACCTACGAGGGCGACCTGATGGCCGCGGCGGGCGTCGCCTACCATGTCGGCCGCGAGGCGAATTCGGTCTACGGCGAGGAATGGAACGGCAACCAGGTCGGCATCCTGCACCACCGTCACCACTTCGGCGCGGTGAAGCGGCCGATCAGCCCCTACAAGGTGCCCGGAGACCCCTCCTCCGGCCTGCTGCCCAGGATTTCGGCCGAGCCGCCAGGCGTCCGCGGGGAAGGCGACAAGCGCGTCCAGGCCTACTGCTTCCGCTGGTGCGCCACGGACCATCCGGACAACCGCATCCCCTTCCCCAAGCCGCCGGGATATGACCCGGCGCAATATGAGCTGCTGGCGCGTGTCTTCGAGGCCGGCTGGCGGGAGACCTTCCACAAGTTCGACGACATCCCCAACCGCAAGACCGACACCAACAACCACGGTCCGTTCAGCTTCGACAACATCGGGATGAACTACGACTACCCCGAAGGCAGCTATGAGCGCCGCCGGGAGATCATCGCCGAACACCGCAC
>JBJTIX010000203.1:0-1339 GCA_046095205.1 Opitutia bacterium | reverse complement strand
GATGAGCTCGGCGTTCCAGCCCTCGAGGCGGGCGACGAGCGTGCGCAACTGTTCCGGCTTCTCGGCGGAAAGGTCCTTGGTCTCATCGCGGTCGGCGGCAAGGTCGAAGAGCCGGTCGGGCTGTCCGCGCTGACGAACGAGCTTCCAGTCCCCCTCGCGCAACCCCCAGGCGAGGCTCACCGATGAGCGCCAAGCCAGGAAAGTGTGCGGGTCGGCCTTGTTCTCACCCTTGAGGAAGGGAATGAGGTCGACGCCGTCGCGCTTGCGGTCGGCCGGCGGGGTGACGCCCGCACGGGCCAGAGCGGTTGCGAACACGTCGAGGGAAGAGACGGGACGGTCGTAGGTCGCTCCGGCAGGGAGCGCCGCGGGCCAGCTGACGATGAAGGGCACACGGACGCCGCCTTCGAAGACCTGCCCTTTCTGTCCGTTGAGGGAACCGTTGTTGGCGCCGTTCTTCACGGGGCCTCCGTTGTCCGAGAAGAAGAACACGAGGGTGTCCTTGTCCTGGCCGGACTTGCGGAGGGCCTCAAGCACGTCGCCGATGGCGCGGTCGAGCAGCGCGACCTGGGCGAGATACTTCCTGCGGTTGGGATCCAGGACGGACGCAAAGGGCGCAAGGGCCTCCTCGGTGGGCTCATGCGGGGTGTGCGGCGCGTTGAACGCGAGATAGAGGAACCAGGGCTTGCCGGCCTCGGCGCCGATGAAGCGCGCGGCCTCCTTGCCGAAACGGAGGGTGAGGTGCTCGGACGGATCGATGGGCTCGTCCTTGGCGTTCCGGGTCAGGGGCAATGTGTACTGACGGCCGTCGGCCTTCCAGTTGATGAAGCGGTGCCCGCCGCCGACGAATCCGTAGGTGTCGTCGAAGCCGCGGGCGGACGGCAGGTGCGCCGGCGACGAACCGAGGTGCCACTTGCCCACCCAGCCGGTGCGGTAGCCGCCGTCCTTCATGAACTCGGGAAGGATCCGCTCGGTCAGGGGCAGGCCCTCCTTGGGATCGAAGGGGTCGTAGACGGGGTTGTACTCGTGACCGAAGCGCTGCTGCTGCCTTCCGGTGAGCAGGCCGGCCCGGGTCGGGGAGCAGAAGGGGTGCGAGACGTAGCCGCTGGTGCAGCGCACGCCCGACCGGGCGAGCGCGTCGAGGTTCGGGGTGGGCACGTCCTTGCCGCCCTGGAAGCCGGCGTCGACGTAACCATGGTCGTCGCTGACGATGACGAGGATGTTGGGTCGACGGCTTTCCGCCCCGTCAAGGACGGCGACGAGCAGCAACGGCAAGAGGGCGAGGCGCATGGTCGAGTCGGGGGGCGAGGACGCTTTGTCCGTACGCCGCCGGGGTCAGCGT
>JBJTIX010000202.1:0-1464 GCA_046095205.1 Opitutia bacterium | reverse complement strand
TCACGTAGCGGTTGTAGAAGTTGCGTCGGCGCTCGTCCATGTGCGGGAAGGCCTCGTATTCCGCGCCGCGGCCGAGGGCGCGCAGGTCGCCCTGCGACTTCAGTTCGGCCCACATCCGCGTGCGCAGGGCCTCCGCGTCCTGCCGGCGAGGTTCGGCCAGGTTCTTCACGCAGTCGGGGTCGGCGACGAGGTCGTAGAACTCGCGTCCCGGGCGCATCCCGAAGCACAGCTCCCAGAAGGGGTCGGAGCCCTTGTCGCGCCGCGCCTGCAGGATGAAGGTCTTGGTCGGGCTGGCATCGGTATCCAGGTAGCCCGTCTCGGGATTGCAGGCGGGCCAGCGCGAAGGTTCGGCGTTCTCGAGGTAGACCTTGCCGTCGGTGACGATGCCTCGCACGGGGTAGCCCTGGTCGTCCGGGCGGCCGAGGTCGTTGCGTGCGCGTCCGATCAGCGCGAAGTCGCGGCCGGGCACGCGGGCGGAGCCGTCGTACCTGAAGACGTCGAACAGGCTGCGGCCCGAGGCGGGCAGCAGGCCCGACTTATCCCACGGCAGGCCGGCGGCCTCGAGGAACGTCGGGGCGAGGTCGGCGAAGCTGGCGAACTCGGAGACCGTGCGGCCGGACTTGGCGATGCCGGCGGGCCAGCGGACCGCGAACGGCAGGTGGTTGGCGTGGTCGTAGGCCGAGCCCTTCACGCGGGGGAAGGGCATGCCGTTGTCGGAAGTCACGATGACCAGCGTCCGGTCCAGTTCCCCCTTGGCGCGCAGCTGGTCGAGCACCTTGCCCAGCTGGGCGTCGAGGTGCTCCACCTCCACCGCGTAGTCGAGCATGTCGCCGCGGACGGTGGCGTTGTCGGGCCAGTAGGCCGGCACGCGGTCGACGTCGGAGGGCTTCTTGCCGAAGCGCACGTGACTGCCCTCCTCGTAGGCGCGGTGGGGCTCCTGGAAGCCGAGCCAGAAGAACCAGGGCCGGCCGGCCGGCGCCTCTTGGAGGAAGTCGGCGAAGTTGGCGGCGTAGTCGTTGGGCGCGATCGCCTTGGCGGGCGCCTGCAGGCGGCGCTTCTGGTAGACCTTGCCCGTCATCGAACGCGGAGAGCCGTCGGCCTTGAGCGACGTCCCCGGCCCCCAGACCTTGCCCGTGGACGCGTAGAAGTATCCGGCCTTGTCGAGCGCCTCGGGCAGCACGCCGATCTCCGGCGGGAAGATCGGCTGGTGGTTGGCGGCGGGGCCGAGCAGCCAGGGGTGCCGGCCGGTCATGATGCTGGAGCGTGAAGGCGCGCACTTCGCCGTGGGCGTGTAGGCGTTGAGGAAGAGCAGGCCCTCCTGCGCCAGGCGGTCGAAGTTCGGGGTGCGCACCCAGCCGCAGCCGTAGGCGCCCGCGTGGTTCGTGCCCCAGTCGTCGGCGATGACGAAGAGGACGTTGGGGCGGGCCGGTTCGGCGGCGAGGCAGGCGGCGGCCGCGGCCAGCA
>JBJTIX010000201.1:0-4482 GCA_046095205.1 Opitutia bacterium | reverse complement strand
GAGCTGGGAGACGTGCACGAGGCCGTCGATCTCGTCGGAGAGCTCCACGAAGGCGCCGAAGTTGGCGATCTTGGAGACCTTGCCGGTGACGAGGTCGCCGATGCGGAACTTGCGGTCGATCTCGCTCCACGGGTCGGTCTGCGTCTGCTTCACGCCGAGGGAGATGCGCTGCTGGTCGACGTCCACGTCGAGCACGATGGCCTCGACCTCGTCGCCCTTCTTCATGACTTCGGCCGGGTTGTTGATGCGGCGGGTCCAGCTCATGTCGGAGACGTGGACCATGCCGTCGATGCCGTCCTCCAGCTCCACGAAGGCGCCGTAGTTGGTGAGGTTGCGCACCTTGCCGCGGACGCGCGCGCCCACGGGGAAGTTGTGGCGGACCTTCTCCCACGGATTGGCCTCGAGCTGGCGGATGCCCAGCGAGATCTTCTGCTCGTCCTTGTTGACGTTGAGGATGACGGTGTCGACCTCCTGGCCGACCTTGAGGATGTCGGAAGGCTTCTGGACGCGCTTGGTCCAGGAGAGCTCGGACACGTGCACGAGGCCCTCGACGCCGCCCTCGATCTCGACGAAGGCGCCGTAGGCCACGAGGTTGACGACCTTGCCGCGGACCTTCTGGCCGGCGGGGTAGCGCTTCTCGATGCCTTCCCAGGGGTTGGGCTGGGTCTGCTTGAGGCCCAGGGAGACGCGCTCACGCTCGCGGTCGACCTCGACCACCATGACGGTGATCTCCTCGCCGACCTTGACGACCTCGCTCGGGTGGCCGATGCGGCCCCAGCTCATGTCGGTGACGTGCAGCAGGCCGTCGAGACCGTCGAGGTCCACGAAGGCGCCGTAGTCGGTGATGTTCTTGACCACGCCGCGGCGGACGGTGCCCGGCTTGACCTCCTCGAGGAGCTTGCGGCGGCTCTCGCCACGCTGCTCCTCGATGAGCTCGCGGCGCGAGACGACGAGGTTCTTCTTGTCCTTGTTGATCTTGATGATCTTGAAGTCGAAGGTCTGGCCGACGAAGCCGTCGAGCTCCTTGGGGGGGTTCACGTCGATCTGCGAGGAGGGCATGAACGCGTCCACGCCGACGGAGACGATGAGGCCTCCCTTGACGACGGCCTTCACGCGGCCCTGGATGACGCTGCCTTCCTGGCAGTTCTCCTCGATGCTCTTCCACTTGTTGATCTGCTGGGCGCGATCGTAGGAGACGGTGGGGGTGCCGTCCTTGTTCTCGAGGCGCTCGAGGTAGACCTCGATCTCGCCGCCGACCTGGACTTCGGCCATGTCGGGGAATTCGGACTGGGGGATGAAGCCCTCGGACTTGCCGCTGATGTCGACGACGACGAACTTGTCGCCGCGAATCTCGGTGATGCGCGCCTTGACGACGGAGTGGGCCTTGAGCGCGCCGAACTTGGAGTCGGCGAGCAGTTTTTCCATGATGCTCATTGTGTTTTGACTGTTGGTCCCGGTCGTCGCTGAGGACGGGTCCGGGGTTTGGTTGTGGTTGTTGTTTTCCCCGGGAAGGTCCGAAGGCGACAGCCTACGGGCCCGAGGGACGGTCTAACAAAGGGGTCCGCACTCCCTACGCAAGCCCCTTTTCCTTCAGCGGGAAGGGGGCGGCATGACGGAGCGGGCGTATTCGGCGATCCCTGCCGCGACGGCGTCCGCCACCTGCTGGCGGTAGGCGGGGGTGCCGATCAGGGCGCCTTCGCGGCGGCTGGAGACGAAGCCGCCCTCGATCAGGATGCCGGGGCAGGGCAGGGTCCTCAGCACCGCGAAGCGGGCGCGCCGGACCCCGCGGTCCTCCGCGCGGGTCGTGGCGAGCAGGTGGCGCTGCACGCTCCAGGCGAGCTGGAGGTTGCGCGAATCGAAGCGGTTGCCGGGCTCGGAGGAGACGGCCCCGCGTCCCTTCGCCACGTTGGTGGAGCGCGTGCCGGGCGGCGTCAGGCAGTAGGTCTCGATGCCCTCGCTGGTGGTGTCGTTCGTCCCGGCGGAATTGTAGTGGATGCTCACGAAGAGGTCCGCGGCGAGCTTCGCGGCGAGGGCGGGACGGGCCTGCAGGTCGAGCGAGGCGTCCTTGCTGCGGGTGAGGAAGACCTCGAAGCCCTGCTTCTCGAGGGCCGCCTTGACGCGCGCGGCGGTGTCGAACGCCACGGTCTTCTCGTTGTACTTGGCGTGCTGCTTGCCCGGATCGTTCCCGCCGTGCCCGGGGTCCAGCAGGATGCGGTGCACGGGCTTGCGCTCGGCCTGCCTCCAGAAGAGCGGCACGAGGACCTTGTCGTAGTCCGCGCGGGCGACCGTGAGCCGCCCCTTCAGCAGGCCCACCGGCTCGGAGAGCATGATCTTCACGCCCTCGACGAGGACGTGGTCGCGGTCGCGTTCGGCGTAGAGCGTGGGCTTGCCGGCCCCGCCGTGGCGTTCCGAGCCGGCGCGGTCGCCCTTGGCGGCCTCGAGCCTCGTGGCGCCGAGCTGGCGGAGTGAGTCGCCGAGATAGACGTCGTCCGCCCGCAGGGCGGGGACGCCGGCGGCGGCCAGGGTCAGGGCCGCGGTGAAGATGCGCCAGGCCCCGCTCACCGGCTCACTCCTGGTCGTCGCCGTCGATCTCGCCGGAGTCGTCCTCGCCGTCCTCCTCGCCCGGAGCGGCGTTATGCACGAGCTTGCGGCGGTTCTGCTGGACCGGGGTCAGGCCGACGACGATCGCGCGCCCGTTGCGCTTGGGCTCGTTGTCGTGGGTGCTGATATGGGCGAGCTCGGTGATGGCGCGCGTGATGGTGTCGACGCCGATCTCGGGGTGCTCCAGCTCGCGGTAGCGGTACTGCAGCAGGAGCTTCACCTTGTGCCCGTGGAAGAGGAAGTTCTCGGCGCGGCGGACCTTGATCATGAGGTCGTGCACGTCGATGCGGGGGCGGAGCTTGATCTCCTTCACCTTGTTCGCGGACTTCTGGTGCTTGTGCTTCTTGGCCTCCTCGTAGAGGTACTTGCCGTACTCGATCAGCTTGCAGACCGGCGGCTGGGCGTTGGCCGAGATCTCGATGAGGTCGACGCCGACCTCGCGGGCGAGGTCGAGGGCCTTCGTGGTGGGCATGATGCCGAGCATCTCGCCCTTGGCGGATATCACGCGCACTTCGGTGGCGCGGATGCGGTCGTTGCGACGCGGACCTTTGTCCTCTTTCCTCTGGTCCCTCCTCTGGTTCTGCTGGTTGGAGGAGTTTGGCCTGGGGCCGGACGGGCGATACGGGGTGGGCATTAGTTGGGCGTGCGCGCTTCTGTGCCCTGAAAAGTCGCTTTTTCCGACCGTAGGTTCAAGTCCCGATTCTGCGGGACGTGACCTCAGTCGAGGGCCGCGATCGCCTCGAGCAGCTGGGCGCCATGCGCCGGCGCGTCGACCTTCGCCACGGTCCCCACCAGTCTGCCCTTGGCGTCGAAGACATAGGCGGCGCGGGCGGGGCCCAGGAATTTTTTCCCGTACATCGATTTCTCGACCATGCCTCCTACGGCCTTGGAGAAGAGGTCCTCCGGGTCCGCCACCAACGGGTACTTGTAGCCGTGCTTCTTGGAGTATTTTTCGTGAGAACCGACTTTGTCACGCGACACGGCTATTAACTTAAAACCTTTCTTGGCAACGACTTGCATAATTTTAACAAGCTGCGAAGCCTGCTTGTCACAGGCCGACGTGTTGTTGCGCATGTAGACCGAAACGATGGTGGGTCCGTCCAGCAGTTCGGCGAAGGGAAGGGTGAGGGTCTTCCCGCCCACCACGGCGGCCACCTGGAAGTTCAGTTTAGGGGCTTTTCCTTTGGAAATCATGGATGTGAGGCGGTTTCCCTAAGGGAAGAAATGGGCGAGGCATGTCAAACGGCCTCGGCAAAGCCCCCGAAAGACCCCCTTTCCCCTTTACAATCACCGCCCCGACCCCTTTGTTCGACCTCTTTCCGCCATGCAGAAGACCCGCAAGTCCATCTCCAAGCGCTTCAAGATCACCGGCACCGGCAAGGTCATGCGTCGCTCCCCCAACACCCGCCACCTGCTGAGCTCCAAGTCCCGCAAGCAGCGCCGCCGTGCCAACAAGTCCAAGCGCGTCGACTCCGGCTTCGAGAAGAAGATGCTGGCGTCGATGCCCTTCGCCTGAGCCCCTTTCGTGGCCGAACGGGTGTCTAAGGCGACCCCGAGGCCCGCATCAAACAACCAAGCAAACCACATACCAACATGCCTAGAGCAACCAACGGTCCGGCCACCAAGGCGCGCAAGCGTCGCGCCATTTCGGCGGCCAAGGGCTACTTCGGAAACAAGTCGCGTCTCTACGTGTACGCCCTCGAGGCCACGCAGCGCGCCCAGAAGTTCGCCTACCGCGACCGCCGTAAGAACAAGTCGACGTTCCGCCAGCTGTGGATCGTGCGCCTCAACGCCGCCTGCCGGCCCCTGGGGATCACCTACAGCCGCCTGATCGCCGGCCTGAAGAAGGCCAACATCCTCATGGACCGCAAGAACCTCAGC
>JBJTIX010000200.1:0-12765 GCA_046095205.1 Opitutia bacterium | reverse complement strand
CTCCGAGTCCGAACAGGGCGAGGAGCCTCCGGCCCGCAAGCCGGAGGAGGGCGGCCGTCCCGGCCGGGGCGAACGCCTCTCGCTGCTGAAGACCTTCGGCCGCGACCTCACGGAGCTCGCCAAGGCCGGCGAGCTCGATCCTGTTATCGGCCGCAAGGAGGAGATCCGCCGCGTGGTGCAGATCCTCTGCCGCCGCACGAAGAACAACCCCGTCCTCATCGGCGAGGCCGGCGTGGGTAAGACCGCGATCGTCGAGGGCCTCGCGCAGGAGATCGTCGCCGGCGTCGTCCCCGAGATCCTGCTCGACCGCAAGGTCATCACCCTCGACCTCGCCCTCATGGTCGCCGGCACCAAGTACCGCGGGCAGTTCGAGGAGCGCATCAAGGGCGTGATGGACGAGATCCGGCGCGCCAAGAACGTCATCCTGTTCATCGACGAGATGCACACCATCGTGGGCGCCGGCGCCGCCGAGGGCGCGATGGACGCCTCCAACATCCTCAAGCCCGCCCTGTCCCGCGGCGAGATCCAGTGCGTCGGCGCCACCACGCTGGCCGAATACCGCAAGCACATCGAGAAGGACGCCGCGCTCGAGCGCCGCTTCCAGTCCGTGAAGGTCGACGACCCCACGCCCGAGGACGCCATCCTCATCCTCAAGGGCATCCGCCAGAAGTACGAGGACCACCACAAGTGCGAGTACAGCGACGCCGCCATCGAGGCCGCCGTCCGCCTGTCGCACCGTTACGTCACCTCCCGCCACCTGCCCGACAAGGCCATTGACGTCATGGACGAGGCCGGGGCCCGCGCGCGCATCCGCTCGCTCAACCTCCCGCCCGAGCTCGACGCCGCCCAGGCCGAGATCGACCGCGTCATCCAGCAGAAGGACGAGGCCTCCCGCAACCAGAAGTTCGAGGATGCCGCCAACCTGCGCGACCAGGAGAAGAAGCTCAAGGCGCGCCGCGAGAAGATGCTCGAAGAGTGGCGCAAGAAGCGCGACGAGAAGCGCGTCAAGGTGGGCGAGGACGAGATGCTCCCCGTCGTCGCCGACTGGACCGGCGTGCCCGTCGGCCGCATGGAGAAGAAGGAGTCCCAGAAGCTCCTCGAGCTCGAGAAGGACCTCCAGGGTTCCGTCATCGGGCAGGACCGCGCGTGCGAGGTCGTCGCCCGCGCCCTCCGCCGCTCGCGCGCCGACCTGAAGGACCCGCGCCGCCCGATCGGCTCGTTCCTCTTCCTCGGGCCCACCGGCGTGGGCAAGACCCTGCTGGCCCGCTCGCTCGCCCAGCTCATGTTCGGCGAGCAGGACGCGGTCATCCAGATCGACATGTCCGAGTACATGGAGAAGTTCACGGTCTCCCGCCTCATCGGCTCGCCTCCCGGCTACGTCGGCTACGACGAGGGGGGCCAGCTCACCGAGGCCGTGCGGCGCAAGCCCTACTCCGTCGTGCTCTTCGACGAGATCGAGAAGGCGCACCCCGACGTGGTGCAGCTGCTCCTGCAGGCCCTCGAGGACGGACGCCTCACTGACTCCCTCGGCCGCACGGTCGACTTCCGCAACACCATCATCATCCTCACCTCCAACGTCGGGGCCGACGTGCTCCAGCGCAGCAGCTCCCTCGGGTTCGGCAGCGCCGACGCCACGCGGGACTACGAGAAGCTCAAGGAGCGCATCATGGACGAGACCAAGCGCGCCTTCACACCGGCGTTCCTCAACCGCCTCACCGACATCGTCATCTTCCAGCAGCTCGGCAAGGAGCACATGTCGAAGATCGTCGACATCGAGGTCGCCAAGGTCGCCAAGCGCCTGCTGGACCTCGGTCTCAAGCTCGTCGTCTCCGAGCCCGCCCGCGCCTACCTGGTCGAGAACGGCTGGGACGAGAAGTACGGCGCCCGTCCGCTGCGTCGCGCCGTCGAGCGCCACCTCGAGGACCCGCTGGCCGAGGCCATGCTCCGCGGCGACTTCCATAAGGACGATCCGGTCATCGTCGGCGTGAACGACAAGGGCCTCACCTTCACGCAGAAGAAGCCCGCCGCCGACCCCGGCTCCTGAGGATGTCTCCGCGGTCCGCCGCCTCCGGCCTCATGGGCGCCCTTGCGGTCGCCCTCGGGGCCTTCGGCGCCCACGGGCTCAAGGACCGCCTGGCGGCGGTTGCCGGCGCGGCCGGCGGGTGGGAGGCGGCGACCGTCTACCTGCTGGTCCACGCGGTGGCCGTCGGTGCGATCGACTCGCCCTCCGTCTGGCCCGCCCGCTTCTGGGCCGCCGGCGCCGCGGTGTTCGCCGGCACGCTCTACGCCATGGCGCTCGGCGGCCCCCGCTGGCTCGGGGCGGTGACGCCCCTCGGAGGCACGATGCTCATCGCCGGTTGGATCTTGCTGGCTTGGTGCGCCCTGCGGCGTCCCGCTGCCGGCGCGCTTTGATCTTCCGCCGGGATGAGCTCATCAATCCTTGCAACCCTTTCTCATGTCCGCCGCCGTCCCGCCGCCCCTTGAGAAGGCTGAAGGGGCCGCCGCCCTGTCCTTGATCCTGCCTATCAACCGGTCCGGCTGGGCCGTGGCGGCGGGCTATTTGGCGCTCCTGTCCGTCCTCTGCCTGCCGGCGCCGTTCGCGCTTTTTTGCGGCATCATGGCGTTGCGCGACCTGAAGAGACGTCCGCACCTTCAGGGCGCCGGAAGGGCATGGTTCGGCATCCTCCTGGGAGGATTGATCACCCTGATGATGCTCGCGTTCGGTCTGCTTTTCCTCACCTCGGACCTCTTCGCCCTGGCGGTGGGAGCGGGCGGACCGTGATTTTCCGGAGAGGTTAAATCGGCGGCCGTTGCTTGATTCGGACGCGTTCCGCGTTAGCGGTTGTGCATGCGACTGCTCGCCCTGCTTCTCACCATGTCCACGCTTTCCGCCGCCCCCGACCTGCTCCGCATCCCGGTCAAGGACATCGAAGGCAAGGAGACCACGCTCGGGGCGGGCAAGCCCAGGGCCGTGCTGGTCGTCAACGTGGCCAGCGAGTGCGGCTACACCCGCCAGTACGCCGGGCTGCAGGACCTCCACGAGGCCTACAAGTCCAAGGGGCTGGTGGTCGCCGGCTTCCCCTGCAACGATTTCGGCGGCCAGGAGCCCGGCGACGAGAAGGAGATCCGGCGCTTCTGCTCCGCCAACTTCAAGGTCACCTTCGCGATGTTCAGCAAGGTGCGCATCAAGGGGGACGCCCATCCGCTCTACGAGGCCCTCACCTCCAAGGCCTGCGGGCAGCCCGGCCCGGTCGCCTGGAACTTCGCCAAGTTCCTCATCGGCGCCGACGGGAAGCTGATCGCCCGCTACGACTCCGGCGTCGAGCCCGACGACGCCCGGCTGCGGGCGGACATCGAAAAGGCCCTGAAGTGACGGGGGCGCAGGCCAGGCGCCGGTGACCCGCTCCGTCGTCCTCCTCCTCGTCTGCGCCGCGGCGCGGGCGGCGACGGTCTGATGCACATCGACTGGAGAAAAGGAGGATTTACCTCCTCATCGCCGCGCGCGCGGCCGTGACGAGCGATTCGGCATCGCCCGCGTCCGCGATGGCGGTGAAGAGCGTGGCGTCCGGCGCCTCGGCCCTGGCGACCCGCAGCACCAGAACCGCCTCCTTGGCGGTGCGGTCATAGGCGATTCCGTTCTTCCCGCCGGTGTGCATCCGTCGGGTCGTTTCCCGTTCTTCCCGCGATACCGACACCAGGTAGTCGCCCTTGCCCGAGACCTGCCTCATTCCTGCCGAGGAGAGACCAGCGGCGACCCGGCCGGTCGTGGCGGAGTCACCTCGGATCGTGAAGCTCCGGCCTTCTGCGCCCTGCAGGCTGCCGGTCGTGGAGATGTCATGTCGGTGGGCGCAACCGACGAGGATTGCAACGGCCGTGAGGAGGAGTGCGTGTGTGGATTTCAGCATAGCGGCGCACATCCTGATTCTTACCAGGTCCATTCAACGCAAAAAAGTTGCGTTTAAATTACAAATGATGACCTCTTGTTACAATACACATGCCATTGATGTGCAGGGATTTATACTGAATGTAATCCGTCGTTTGGCCCTTATGGCCTTTGCCTGCCGTCGTTAAGATCGGGAAGGTCCGGCGATGCGGAGTTCTTCCACAATCCGGCCGCCGACGAGGTGCTCGACGATGATGCGGTCGAGATTCTCCGGCGTGCAGTGTGCGTACCAGACCCCTTCCGGATAGACCACGGCGACCGGGCCTGCCGTGCAGACCCTGAGGCAGTCGGCCTTCGTGCGCTGGATGCCGCCCTTGTCCGCGAGGCCGAGCTCCTTCAGGCGGGACTTGAGATGCTCCCAGGACTTTGCGGCCGCAGGCCCGTCGCAGCAGGCCTGCGCCTGCGACTTCACGCAGAGGAAGATGTGCCGCCGCGTCGATCCGAGTCCGAGCGCCTCCGCGGCCCGCGCGGCTTCGGGGGTCATCCGAACCGGGGAATCAGCCCGTCCTTCTCCAGCTTGAGGTACAGCTCGCGGCTGAACCAGGCGTCGTTGGCCGCGTAGTGGATCTGACGTTCGTCGAGCGGACGGGCCCAGTTGGACGTCTGGATCTTCTTCGACTTCTTCATCTGCAGCCCGAGGTAGTGGGCGGCGAGCGCCCGCAGGCCCGTGTTCTCGATGCCGGCGCGCTTGGTGTGGTCCGAGATGTCGATGAAGCCGCGGTCGTCGAACGGGGCGCGGGCGCGGAGGTTGCGCACGTCGTCGCGCACGGCCACGCCGACCTTGGCCTGGCGGTCGTTGCACAGCAGGGGGAAGGCGAGGGGAATGCCTCCGCAGTGGTCGAGGCGGAAGATGAAGATGCGCCTTTCTCCGGCGAGCTGGAGGATGGAGGGCAGGTTGTATTCGCCGCGCGTGTGCGAGGGCTTGGTCTCGGTGTCGAAGCCGAGCACGCGTTCGCCCATCAGCGAGGCCACCGCCTTCTCGGCGTCGCGTTCGGATTCGATCAGATCGACCGGGCCGTCCCAGGCTCCGACCGGCAGTGTCTCGATGTGGTCCTTCTCGATGCGTATTCCGCCCTTCCTTTCGGGCGGCTTCGGCTCCTCCTGTTCCTGATTGTCTTCCACGCGAACAGGGCAATCCCGCCCGCCCCGCTTGGCAACGCGAGACTTGGAAAACCGGGAAAAAAGCGTTGACCGTGCCCCTCGCCGCACCTTTGTTCCATGTCCCTTTCAGGGGCCATAGCTCAGTTGGTAGAGCGCTTGCATGGCATGCAAGAGGTCGTCGGTTCAAGCCCGATTGGCTCCACCATTAAAACGCCGGCCGCCGGACTCACCGTCCTGCGGCCGGTCCGTCTGGGACCTCAGCGCGGCAGCCGGGCCAGCACGGCCTGGGCCTCGGAGGACAGCCCGGACTCCATCGTCGAGGCCTCGCGGGTGACCTTCTCGAGGCTGTCGGCGAGGGTCGTGACCGCCTTCCGGAAGACGGCGATTTCGCTGCGCGCCGACTTGTCCTGGGTGCGTTCGGAAAGCTCGGCGGCGGCCGCGTCCTGCCTGCGGAGGGCGGCGATGATCGTGCGACGGTCGTCCGAGGCGCGGCGAAGCATCGCCCACGCGAAGCGGGCCTTGGAGGCGTCGGAGAGCAGCTTGAGGTAGCCCGTGCCGGTGAAGGGACGCACCTCGTTCTCGAAGTCGGCCTTGGCCTTGGACGCCCGCGCCTGAAGCTCGGCGATTTGCGCCGGCGTGCGCGCGGCGGCGCTGGCCTTGGACTTGGAGGATGACTTGGACGAGGACTGTCCCGAGGAGGACTGCCCCGAAGATGACTTGGTCGCCGCCTCCTCGCTCTCCTCGGTGGTGATCTTGACCTGCTCCGCCTCGGGTCCGGCCGGCCGGCCGCTCAGCTTGCGAAGCTCCTCGTAGGTGCGCCAGAAGACCAGCTCGTCGATGTTCGACTCGCGGCACAGAATGGGCACGGACCCCACCGTCAGGCCCTTGAGGCCCTGGCTGAGCTCGCCCTGCAGGTTGCGGGAGAGGTCCAGGGGGGAGTTGGCCTTGGCGGCCGCCGCGAACGGGTCCTCGTCCTCGGTCTTCTTCTTTTTCTCCTTGGTCTCGGGCGGACGCAGCAGCATCTGGCGCTCCTCCCACACGCGGGGGTTGGCCGACCTGGCGTGATCCAGGTCAAGCTCCTCCCAGCGGTAGACCAGCACGCCCTCGCGCCCCGGCAGCTTCACCATGATCGTGTCCTCGTCCTGAGTGATGTACTCGAAGGTCACCACGGCCGGGTTGCCCGCCTTGCGGAGCATGACCGACTCGGCGGCCAGCAGGCCGGGCAGGCAAAGTCCCGTCAGCAGCAGTAGCCCTCTCATGGCATCGATGCTAGGAGGGCGGTGGTCGGCAGTAAAGCCCCGTCAGGCCCCGGGGTCACTTCCCGGCCTTGGCCTGGAACTTGGGCAGCAGGTAGTCGGCGCAGGAGTCCAGCGAGGCCAGCTGCACGTAGTCGGCCTCGGGGACCTCGATGCCGTGCTTCTTCCGGAGCTCCATCACGATGTCGAGGAAGTCCATCGAATCCAGCGAGAGCTGGTCGCGGAGGCGCACCTCGGGCTTCACGGCGGACAGGTCCTCGTCCGGGGCGATGTCGGCGATGATGTCGAGAACGACCTTCTTGATGTCTTCCTTGGTCATGGGCTGCGGCCCTCGTTTGAACCCGACCCGACCCCCTCAGGCAACCCCATATTTCCTCACGATGAGGGCGGAATTGATGCCCAGCATGCCGAAGGAATTGTTCAGGATGGCCTCCACGCGGGGGGCCTTGACGGGCTTGTTTATGACCAGGCCCGGGACCTCGCACTCGGGGTCGAGCTCGTCGACGTTGATGGTGGGGTGGATCCAGCCGTCCTCGAAGGAGGGCAGGTTGCCCGCGAGCTCGAGGGCGCCGGCGGCGCCCATGCAGTGGCCGATGTAGCTCTTCGTGTTGTTGACGAAGGTGCCGGGCGATCCGGTGAAGACCTCCCGCACCGCCTTGCACTCCTGCACGTCGCCGAGCGAGGTGGCCGTCGCGTGCGTGGAGACGAGATGGATGTCGGCGGCCGTCAGGCGGGCGCGCTTCAGCGCGAGCCGCATGCATTCCGCCTGGCGGTCCGGATTCGGCAGCACGGCGTCGGTCGCGTCGGAGTTGATGCACCAGCCGGCGATCTCCCCGATGATCCGCGCGCCGCGCCGGAGGGCGTCGTCGAGGCGCTCCAGGACGTAGATCGCGCCGCCCTCGGAGATGACGATGCCGTTGCGTCCGCGGTCGAAGGGGCGGGAGGCCTTCGCGGGATCGGCATGGGAGCCGAGCGCGCCCTGGTTCTTGAAGCCGGCGAAGATGCCGAAGGTGTGGATGGATTCGGAGACCCCGCCGGCGAAGGCGAGGTCCACCTCGCCGAGCTGCAGCATCTGCGCCGCCTGGATGAGGCCGGCGTTGCCGGCGGCGCAGGCCGCGCCGATGGTGTAGTGCGGGCCGGTGATGCCCATGTTCATCGTCACCTCGCCCGCCGGGTTGTTCGCGACGGTGCGCGGGTTGTGATGGTGCGTCCAGTACTTGGTGTCGTTGCCGAACTGCGCGATGTTGTGGATCTCGTTCTCGGTCTCGACGTTGCCGTGCTCGGTGATCCCGAGGTAGACCCCGACCCGCGAGCGGTCGACGGACTCCCAGTCGATTCCGGAGGAGCCGAGCGCCTCGCGGGCGCACCAGATGGAGATCGAGCCCGCGCGGGTGCCGTTCCTGATCTCCTTGCGCTTCTGCCACCGGGTCGCGTCGAAATCGCACACCCCCGCCGGCTGGCGGCCCATGTGGCGCACCTCGATTTCGGCGATCCGGGCACGGCAGGCCAGGAGGTTCTCGCGGAACTCCTGCGGGGAGTTCCCGTTCGGAGCGGTGAGACCCACGCCTGTGATGACGATGCGCGGTAGGGGGGACATCGGACGGCCCGTCATCAAGCCCGCCCGCGCGGGCGAAGTCAAACCCGCCCCCGCTTGCCCTTGCCATCGCCCGAAGCCCTCGTTTGCTCCCCACGGAATGGGTGATTCCCGAGAGTGCGCCATCTGCGGCCAGCCGGCCACGGTCCATGTCAGCCACATCGCCGACGGCAAGGTCACCCAGGTCCACTACTGCGAGGCCTGCTCGCAGGGCAAGGGGGCGACCGACCCGGCGGTGTTCAAGCTGGCCGAGGTGCTTTCGGCCCAGGCCGTCGCGCCGACGCTGACGTGCCCGGCCTGCGGCTTCACCGACGCCGACTTCCGCAAGCGCGGCCGGCTCGGCTGCCCCTCGTGCTGGTCGGTCTTCGGCGACGCGCTCGGCGGCCTGCTCACCAAGGTCCAGCACGAGACCGTCCACCACGGCCGCGCGCCGGCGGGCGCGCCCGTCGACGCGGCCTCCGTCCGGGCCCGCATCGAATCCCTCCGCCGGGAGCTCGAGGCCGCCGCCCGCGCGGAGGACTTCGAGGCCGCCGCCCGCCTGCGCGACGAGATCGCCCGCCTCGAGGCCTCGCTCAACCCCTCCTGAGCATGTCGGTGCGCGACATCCTATCCGCCGAGAACGAGCTCACCAACATGCTCGGCGCCCAGCAGGCCGTCGTGCTCAGCACCCGCGTGCGGCTGGCCCGCAACCTCGCCGGGCTGCCTTTCCCCGGCTGGGCCAAGCCCGCCCAGCGCGAGGAGGTCTCGAACCGCTGCCTGCAGGCCCTGCAGGCGCTGCCGCGCTTCCGGCGCGGGCACGTCTTCCGCATGGCCGAGCTGAAGGACCTCGAGCGCTCCGTGCTCGTGGAGCGGCACCTCGTCTCCAAGGAGCTCGCGGGCGCCAAGACCGGCGCCGCGGCGATCAGCAAGGACCAGACCTGCTCCGTGATGGTCAACGAGGAGGACCACCTGCGCATCCAGGTCGTGAAGGCGGGCTGGCACCTGCGCGGCGCCTGGCTGCTCGCCGAGCAGCTCGACAACGGCCTCTCGCCGCGCCTCGGCTTCGCCTTCTCCGACCGCCTCGGCTACCTCACCGCCTGCCCCACCAACGTCGGCACCGGCCTGCGCGCCTCGGCGATGCTGCATCTGCCCGGCCTGTGCCTGTCCGGGCACGTGGACAAGGTGACGCGCGGGCTCGGTCAGGACGGCCTGGCCGTGCGCGGCTGGCTGGGGGAGGGCACCGAGGCGGCCGGCAACGTCTTCCAGATCTCCAACCAGCAGACGCTCGGACGGTCCGAGGAGGAGATCATGAAGCACCTCTCCGGCTGGATCAAGGAAGTCATGGAGCAGGAGTGGAACGCCCGCCGCCGCCTCTTCGCCGCGGAGGGCGAGAAGTTCGCCGACCGGATCGCCCGGTCGCTCGGCGTGCTGCGGCACGCCCGTCTCCTCACCAGTTCCGAATCCATGAACATGCTCTCGCACCTCCGTCTGGCCTGCGACATGGGCTGCCTTCCGGAGGAACGGCGCTCGGCCGTCGACCGGCTCATGATCGAGGGGCAGCCCGCGCACGTGCAGGCGCTCGCGGGGTCGGAACTCGACAGCGACGCGCGGGACGTCCGCCGGGCCGCCGCGGTGCGCGAGGCGCTCCGCGACTTCCCGGAGGTCGGGCCGCCGTCGGAGTAAGCCCGGTCCCGGCTAGGGGCCGCCGGCGCGCGGGTCATCCGGCCTTCTCGGCTTGCGCGGATGCGAACCCGCGGGAGGTCCCTGCTTCTGGAAGGTGATGTCCGGGACGCCCCTCCAGAGCCGCGACAGGTAGGGGAAGCGGGCGGTGGCGTGATAATGGTAGGTGCCCTTGGGAAATTCGGGCGTCACGCCGAAGCGGCCGTTGCACTCGTCAAGGTCTCCCAGGCCCTTCACGTACTCGTAGTCCTCGGTGAAGTTGCCGTCGTGCCTCCCGCCGGGCCCCTTGGGCTCACCGGGCCTCTCGCCCGTCCTCAGTCGGTAGCTCGGCCGCATCTCCACGAGGGGGCTCCGGGCGTCGGACGGATCCCGGTGGCCGTGCCCGGCGTAGACGGGGAAGCCGTCCGCCGCCCAGCCGATGAGCAGCATTTTTCCTTCCGCCTCGCCCAGCAGGGGCAGCAGCCCCCTGGGAGATCCGTGGTAATGGTAGGCGCCGTTGGGCTGCACGTGGGCGAGGCTCAGGTCGATGCCGAGGTCGGACTGGCCGCCGATGGCCTCATAGTTCCATCCCGAGTCCCGGTCCTCCTTCCAGAACTCCTGGGTGCCGGGTTCGAACGGGACCCCGTTGAGCGCGACGCCGAACCATGCGAACCCGGTCGGGGTCGGCCGGTCGCCGAGCACGGGCTTCAGCGGCAGGCGGAAGATGTGGCTCATCTCCGCTATGGGATTCGGGTTGTTGCGGTTGGGGAACCTGCCTGTCGCGTGATTGGGGATGCCGTTGGAGAGGATGAGCCGGTAGTCCGCCTGCACCCTGATCTCGCCGCGCGGCGGGGCGGCGCCGGCCCGGTGGACGAGGACTCCGAGAAGGAGGCAGCAGGTCGCGACAGCCCTTGCGGCCATGGTCAGCCGTCGCGTCGGTCCGGCTTGGGCGCGTCCTTGCGGGACATCTCGTCGAGCAGCGCCTGCACGCGCGCCACGCCGTCGGTGACGTCGTCCTGGACGAAGGTGAGCTCAGGGGTGCTCTTCAGCCCCAGCGTGCGGCCCACGGTCGAACGCAGCTCGCCGCGGATGCGGCGCAGGAGCGCGCGCGCGGCCTTGCCCGCGGACGCGTCGCCCGAGACCGCGTAGCCCACCCGGACCTGGCGCAGGTCGGGCGTGACGGCGGCGCGCGTGACCGTGATCAGCGCCGCCTCGGCCGTCCAGCCCTGCCGCAGGGCGAGGGAGACCTCGCGCTGGACCAGCTCGGCGACGCGCAGCTGACGCTGGGACATGGCTCAGAGCGAGGGCCGGGTCTGGAGCATCTCCACGGCCTCGATGACGTCGCCCGCGGCGTAGTCGTCGTAACCGCCGAGCTTGATGCCGCACTCGAAGCCCGCCTTGACCTCCGAGGCGTCGTCCTTGAAGCGGCGGAGGGTTTCGACCGGGCCCTGGTGCACGACCTGGCCCTTGCGCACGAGGCGCGCCTTGGCGCCGCGGCGGATGAGGCCTTCGGTCACCATGCAGCCCGCCACCTGGTGGTCCTTGCCCAGCGGGAAGACCGCGCGGACCTCGGCGGCGCCGAGCTTGTTCTCGCGGATCTCGGGGTCGAGCAGCTCGGCCATCGCCTCCTTCACGAGGGTGATGAGCTCGTAGATGATGTCATGGGAGACGACCCGCACGCCGCTGCGCTTGAGTTGCGCCTGCACGCCGTTCTCGAGCTTGGTGTCGAAGGCCACGATCGAGGCCTTGGCGGCCTCGGCCAGGCCGACGTCGCCCTGCGTGACCGGACCGACGGAGCCGCCGACGATCTCGAGGCGCACCTTGGTCGACTTGATCTCACGCAGGCAGCCGTCGAGCGCCTCGAGGGTGCCGTTGACGTCCGCCTTCAGCAGCACGCGCAGGATCTTCTCCTTGTCCTTCTCGAGGGCCGCCATCAGGCGGTCGAGGTCGGACATGCCCTGCTGGCCGGCGGCCGCGGGGGCGGGGCCGCGCGCCTCGGCGGCCTTGCGGGCGGCCTGCGCCGCCTCCTCCGCGAGCTCACGGGCCTCGCGGTCGTTCTTGACGCACTGGAAGCGGCTGCCGGGGGCCGGCACGGCGTCCCAGCCCAGCACGAGGGCGGGGGCTCCGGGGGTCGCGGCGGTGAGCCGGCCTCCGCGGTCGTCCATCAGCGCGCGGACCTTGCACCAGGTCTCGCCGCACACGAAGGAGTCGCCGGGCTTCAGGGTCCCCTTCTGGACGATCACGGTGGCGGTGGGTCCGCGCCCGGTCTCCATCTGGGACTCGATGATGACGCCCTGGGCGGGGCACTTGGGGTTGGCCTTGAGGTCGAGGACCTCCGCCTGGAGCAGGATGGACTCGATCAGCTCGTTCATGCCCGTGCCCTTGAGGGCGGAGACGGGGTTGGTGATGGTCTCGCCGCCCCAGTCTTCGGGGGTGATGCCGCGCTGCTGCATCTGCTGCTTCACGCGGTCGACGTTCGCTCCCTTGGAGTCGACCTTGTTGACCGCGCAGACGATGGCTCCGGCGTGCTTCTGGGCGAACTTGAGGGCCTCCTCGGTCTGAGGCATGAAGCCGTCGTCGGCCGCGACCACGAGCACCGCCACGTCGGTGACGCTGGCGCCGCGTTCGCGCATCTTGGCGAAGGCCGCGTGGCCCGGGGTGTCGAGGAAGGTGACCGTGCGCCCCTTGTATTCGGGCTTCTCGCCCTGGTACTTCACGGAGTAGGCGCCGATGTGCTGCGTGATGCCGCCGGCCTCGCCGGCCACGACGTTGGTCTTGCGGAAGAAGTCGAGCAGGGTGGTCTTGCCGTGGTCGACGTGACCGAGGACGCACACGACGGGCGGACGGGGGGCCATCAGCGCCGGATCGTCTTCGTTGGGCTTCTCCTCCTTCTTGACGGGCTGGACGCCCTCGCCGCGGTGGCGGATCTCAAGGATGAAGCCGTGGCGTTCGGCGACCTTGCGCGCGTCGGCCTCCTCGATGACCGAGGAGGTGCTGACGACCTTGCCGAGCTCCATGAGGGAGCCGATCACCTGGAAGGGCTTGAGGTTGAGCGCGATCGCGAAGTCGCGCACCACGATGGGCGGACGGACGGTGACGTTGCCCTTGCTGCCCGGAGCCACGGGGCCGGGCGTTGCGGGCTTGCCGACGACGGGCGTCACCGAAGGACGCACGATGGGCGGAGGCGCGGACGGACGGGGCGCCGAGGTGTTCGTGACCACCACGGAGGGGAG
>JBJTIX010000199.1:0-1379 GCA_046095205.1 Opitutia bacterium | reverse complement strand
ATGTAGCCGCCGTTGATGACGTTGTTCGTGAACAGCTCAGCGAAGCCCGGGGCGTTCAAGGCGTTGAGCGAGACGATCTTGAGGATGATCCGGTTCGAGCTGGAGGCGCCGCTGAGGTTGAGGTTGCCGCTCAGGTCGAGGAAGTCGTAGCCGATGCCCTGGCTCTGGGTCCGGTTGCGCACTTCCCAGATGAAGGTCGCGCCGCCGATGAGCGTCATGTTCGTCCCGGACAGGATGCCGGGGGAGTTGCCAGGAGCCACGGCGCCGCCGTTGTCGACCGTGACCGTGCCGAGCGAGACGCTTCCGACGCCGCCCAAGGTGCCGCCGTTGCCGACGTCAATCACGTTGGAGACGGCCGCGTTGACGCTCAGGGTGCCGCCGTTGACGGCGACGACTCCCGTGCCGAGACCTGCGGCGTTGGTAACGTTGACCGAGCCGCCCTCGACCGTGAACGAGGTCATGGTGTTGGCTCCGGCGAGGGTGAGGGCGCCGCTTCCGGACTTGGTCACGTTGGCCGTACCGACGTTGAGGGCGCCCGCGAAGGTCGTCGCACCGCCTGCGAAATCGAGCGTGATGCCCGCTCCGGGGGCGGCGGCGCGAAGACGGGAGGAGACGTCATCGGTGTTGCCGGATTCCCAGCGGAGGGTCGACAGGTCGGCCAGGGTCACGGTGCCGGTGTGGGAGACGCCTCCGAGGGCGCCGGCGGTGAAGCCGAGGGTGCCCGCGTTGACGGTCACGTTGGCGTCGGTGTTCACCGCGTCTCCCGAGGAGCCGATGATCCACTTGCCGACGCCTTCCTTAACGATGGAGGAGAAGGCCTGGCCGGCGGCCTCCGATTCGACGAGCGCGGGCGCGAAGGTGTGATCCGCGATTCCCAGGCCCGAGAGGGTGAGGACGCGGTTGCTCGCGGCGGCATTGTGGAAGTCGAGCTGGGCGGTGGAGCCGTCGCCGATGAGGATCGGCATGTTGCCGTTGGCCACGAAGCCGGCGCCGCCGTTCTCGACGGTGAAGGCGCGCAGGAACTCCACGGTGTCATCGGCGTACTCGAGCCGGCCTCCCTTGAAGAGGAGCTTGGTCGCGTCGGAGGCGGAAGAGCCTCCGAGGCCAGTGGCCAGTTCGATGCGCAGCGTACCACTCTGGATGATGGTCGCCCCGGTGTAGGTGTTGAAGCCGGTGAGGGTGGTCTTACCCGCTCCGGCCTGGATCAGCTGGCCGCTTCCCACAAGGTTGCTGCCGAGGACGAAAGCGTTGGAGCGCTTGACGATGAGCGTGGCATTGTTGGTGACCGTGGAGACGCCGAGGAAGACGGGGTCGATGAGCGTGCCGGTCGTGCCGTCGTTGCCGACCTGGAGGACGCCGTTGCTGATGAGGACGTCGCC
>JBJTIX010000198.1:0-4659 GCA_046095205.1 Opitutia bacterium | reverse complement strand
ATCCTGAGCGACTTCGTGGCGTGCCAGCCGAGGTTCAGGTCCGCGGTGAGCAGCGCCGGGATGCGCCCGTCCACGGCGGACGGGTTGCCCACGCCGCCTCCGTCGGCGAGGCGCTCGTCGCCGTTGTAGCCGGTGCCCCAGGTCGCCGACGCGTAGGCGAGGTCGACTGAGCCGCTCCATTCCGCGGTCTCGAAACCGACGCCCGCGGCGAGCTTCCACGCGGGGACGTAGGGGATCTCGTTGCCGTCGCGGCCGCCGGCGAAGACCCCCGCGCCGTTGCCGAGGCGCGCGCCGGGGATGTCCTTGAACCGGGCGTGCGTCCAGGTCGCGCTCACGTACGCGGGCAGCCCGAAGCTCCAGCCGCGCGCGCGGCCATGGTCGTAGCGGACGAGGGACTCGAGTCCGTAGGATTCCGCCGCCCCGCCGTTGCGGGAGGGCTCGAGGCCGCCTCCGCTCACGCCGACCAGCGGCGCGATGAGGTCCCTGAAGTCGGTATGGAAGGCGACGAGCTCCCACGAGGAGCCCTTGCCCCGTCCGCGCACGCCGAGCTCCTTGCCGAGGCTGCTCTCCGAGCGGGTGCCCGAGAAGTAGCCCGCGGGGTTGGCCGCGGCGGTGCCGCGGTAGACTCCGCCGAAGAGCGCCGCGGAGTCCGTGAGCTCGTAGGTGAAGCCGAGCCCGCCCGCGGCCAGCGCGGTGTCGACGGTCTGGTAGGCCCCGGCCGCGGTCGTGTTGGCCATGTCGAGGTGCTCGTAGCGGACGCCCGGCCGCAGCGTGAGCGCCCCGAGCCTCACCGAGTCCTCCACGAAGACCGCGGCGGCGAGCGTCTCCTGCAGGCCGGCGGAGGCGGTCGCGCCCGCCGCGCCCGCGCCGATGACGCCGTCGTCGACTGCGTAGGTCGTGCGCCGGTTGGTGCCACCGGCGGTGTCGCGGTGCACGCGCAGCCCGCCCGTGAGCTCGTGCCGGAGCCCGCCCGCCTCGAACCGGCGGCGCGCCGAGCCCTGCCAGCCGTAGGATTCGTGCTCGCGGAAGGCCGCGTTGGTGTAGAACGAGCCGTCGTTGCCCGCGACGGGGTCGCCCCGCAGCACGGCAAGCGAGGGCGCATGCATCAGGGCTTCGGCGACGTTGGTGCGCAGCCCTGCGCCCGTCAGGCCGTCGACCTTGTCCCAGGTGCGTTCGAAGGCATTGAAGTAGAGCGCCGACTCCAGGCGCAGCGAGGCGTCGGGTTCGGCGATCCACTTCAGGTAGGTGCGGCGGTGGGCCGCCTCGTGCCGGTCGAACTGGCTCGAGGCGTAGCGGCGGTCGGGATCGGCGGCGAGGTCCGCCTCGGCCACGCCGGCGTAGGACTCGTCGGCGTCGAACTCCGTGCCGGCCACCTTGAGCTCGAACCGCTGGCGCAGCGTGCCGGCCGGCTCCCAGGCCAGCTTGAGCATCGGTTCCGTCAGCACGTAGCCGCTGCGGCGGCCCACGCCGTCGATCCGGCGGTAGCCGTCGGTCGACTGATGGTGGTATTCGACGAGGTAGCCGAAGCGTCCGGCCCCGGTCGTCTCCGTCGCGCCGAACCAGGTGTGGTTGAACAGCGCGCCGAAGCTCCCGCAGGTCAGGCGCGAGAAGAAGGCGGGCGCGGGGGCGCCGGGGATCGGCGTGGAGAGGAAGTTCACCGCGCCGCCGGTCGTGTGCGGCCCGTACATGACCTGGCTCGACCCCTTGAGGAACTCGACGCCGGCCATGCGCGCGACCTTCGGCGAGTAGTAGGCGTTGGGCGCGGAGTAGGGCGAAGGTGCCGTGAGGATGCCGTCCTCCATCAGCGTGACCTTGGTGCTGCGCGTGCCGTCGACGCCGCGGATGGAGAGGTTGGGGAAGTTGCCGTAGCCGTCCTCGTCGCGCACGAAGACGCCCGGGGCCTGGGCCGCGACCTGGGCGCGGTTCGGGTAGCCGCGCTGCCGGAAGTCGTCCGCCGAGAGCACCGTGGCCGAACCCGGCAGCAGGAACGCGTCGGGCGCGATGCCCGTGACCGTCAGCGGCGCGAGCTGCGCCATCGCCGCGGGGTTGGTCACCGTCTGCGCGCCGAGCATCGAGGCGGCGGTAATCAGGAAGAGGGAGGACGTGCGCATCACGGAGAGGAGGGAGGTTTAAATTTGAGACTCATTCTCACTGGTCAAACTTGAAAATGAGTCTCATTCTCATCTCATTCTGAATAGAGCATAACATATTGTTCAATATGCTTTTACGGAGGTGTCTGGGTGGGTGAATGCCTTAATTATTGAGAGAAAGGGCATGGGGTGGGATGTTGGGAGTGTCCCCTCCTATGGAGCTCAGATCAGACCGACGGAGTTTTCTCCAGACCGCCGCCGCATGGAGTCTGGGCTGCGCCCTGACCGGCTGCGCCGGCACGGGGAGTTCCGCGAGGGTCCGTTTCGGCGTCATCACCGACGTCCATCAGGATCTGATGCCTGACGCGTCCGCGCGCCTCTCCGAGTTCCTCGGGGCGATGCGCGGCGAGGACGTCGACTTCATCGTGCAGCTCGGCGACTTCTGCACGCCCCATCCGCGCAACGCCGCGTTCATGGGACTCTGGCGTTCCTGGCCGGGCGTCGCCCACCACGTCATCGGCAACCACGAGTTCGACGGCGGCTTCAACGCCGCGCAGGTGCGCGACTTCTACGGACTGCGCGAATCCCGCTACCGCTTCTCGGCGGGCGGGGTGGACTTCTTCGTGCTCGACGGCAACGAGCCGGGCGGAAAAGCCCGAGGGTACCGCCGGTACGTCGGTCCGGAGCAGCTCGCGTGGCTGGACGCGGGCATGGCCGCCTCGTCCGCGCCCAAGGTCGTCCTCATCCACCAGCCCCTCGACGACCCTGACGGCGTGGAGAACGGCGACGCCGTCCGTGCCGTGCTCGAGCGGCATCGTGCGGCCGTGTGCGTCAGCGGGCATCTCCATCAGGACTACCTCCGCGTCCATGGCGGCGTGGCCCACCTGCAGGTCAACAGCGCCTCCTACTACTGGCTTGGCGACGGACCCGCCGCGCGCGCGACCCTGCCCGAGGCCGTGGATCGCGCCCATCCCTGGCTGCGCCGCACCGCCCTGTACCGCTCGCCCCTCTGGGCCGTCGTCGAGCTCGACTTCGCCCGCGCCCGCCTGTCCGTCCGCGGCCGTGCGAGCGAGTGGATCGGCCCCGATCCCTGGACGCGTGGCGTCAGCGAGTCCGAGCATCCGCGCGACATCGTCCGTCCGGCCGTCAGCTCGCGCGACGTCGCGCTCGGCTGAGTTCAGCGGCCCTTGCGTCGGTCGGTGGCCGGGGGCCGCCGGCCGCGGCCCTCGTCGGCCAGGCGGAAGTCGACCTGCCGCTTGAAGCGGTCCACCCGGTCGACGGTGACCCTGACCGGCGAACCCGGCGAGAACCTGCGTCCCGAGCGGCCGCCCGCGAGCGTGTCGCCGCGGTCGTTGAGCCGGTAGTAGTCGTCCGTCATCGTCGAGATGTGCACGAGCCCGTAGGCGTTGGAGGCCGTCAGCTCGACCATCAGCCCGTGCGCCCGGACCTCCGTGACCGTGGCCTCGAAGACGCTCTTCTTCTCCCGGCCGACCTCGCGTTCGAAGAGCTCGAGCAGCTTCACCTTCTTCGAGTCGCGCTCGGCCTCCGCGCTGTTGCGTTCGGTCATCGAGACGTGCTCGCAGGTGCGCGTGAGCTCGCCGAGTCCGGGGGAGCGGGGAGGGTCCTTGGGCGCGGAGGGGACCCCGCGCTTGGCCAGCTGGGCGTCGAAGATCCGGTGCTCGACCAGTTCCGCGTAGCGGCGGATGGGCGACGTGAAGTGCGAGTAGTGCCGCTTCGCCAGGCCGAAGTGCCCGTCCGACGAGGCGCGGTAGCAGGCCTGCTTGAGCGAACGCAGCAGCTGGATGCGGATGGCGTAGCCGTCCTCGCGCGTCTTGAGGTCGCGGAGCAGCTTCACCATCTCGGCGCGGTGCGTGAGGTCCCCCACGCGGAAGCCGGTGGCGGCCAGCTCCTCGCGCAGCGCGGCCAGCTTCTCCGGGTCCGGCTCGTCGTGCACCCGCGAGACGTGGGGCACCGAGGCCTGGTCGAGCGACCGGGCCACGCAATCGTTGGCCAGCAGCATGAACTCCTCGATCAGCTGGTGCGACTCGTCGTGCTCGACCACCTCCGTGCGGTCGGCCCAGCCGTCCTTGTCGCAGTAGATATTGATCTCCTTCATGTCCAGGTCGAGCGAGCCGCGGCGGAACCTCTCGGCGCGGAGCTTGGCGGCCACCGACCAGAGCGAGCCGATCATCCCGCGTATCTCGTCCAGCTCCGCGTCGGCGAGCGAGGCCAGCGGACGGCCTCGTTGCCGTCGCCGCGCAGGAAGGCGTAGGCCTGCTTGTACGTCAGGCGCGTGCGGCTGCGGATGCCCGAGTTGGCGAACTCCGTCCGGACGAGCCGCGCCTCGGCGTCGAACTCGCAGACCACCGTCTTGACCAGCCGGTCCTCCGCCTCGACCAGCGAGCAGAGCCCGCTGGAGAGCGCGTGCGGGAGCATGGGGATGACCGTGCCGACGAGGTAGGTGGAGTTGCCGCGTTCGCGCGCCTCGTTGTCGAGGGGCGAGCCCGGCCGCACGTAGTGTGAGACGTCGGCGACGTGGATGCCGACGCGGAGACGGCCGTCGGGCAGG
>JBJTIX010000197.1:0-1669 GCA_046095205.1 Opitutia bacterium | reverse complement strand
CTTGTAGTCGATGACGGTCGCCGACTCCCCGGGGATCAACTGCACGCGGTCAAAGACGGCGTTGATGACTTTGCCCTCATGCATGAGGGTCGCCTTGCGCTCGTTCCAAAGCACGGCGCCATCGGTCTTGCGTAGCAGTCCAGCCACGGGCGCCGACCTCAGGCAGGCCCGGATGGACGTCGCGGCCTCATCGTAGAGTTCCGGGGTCTCCACGGGCCATTCCCGGGCCTCCAAGCCGGCCTGGAAGGCCTCGGCATCCCACTCTAGGTAGTTGAACAGCTCATGGACCAAGGTCCCGAAGACTTTGCCCCGGGCGACGTCCTTCCCGGGCCTCCAGCCGCCCTCAAAGGTCTTGCCCGACTTCGAGGGGCGCAGGCGCTCGGTCCGCTGCACGGGGGTCAGGGCGCTGACGTCCCTCGCGGCCCGCTTCTCGCTCACGGCCTCGGTCTTCACGGCGCTTGGGATCCAGGCGTCGCTGCCCCGGCTGACCACGATCTCGGCGTCACAAGCCCCCTTCATCTTCAGTTGCTTGAGCTTCGCACCCTCGGCGCCCGTCCCGCCCAGGACGGCCTCGATGAGGGTCGCGAAATCATACTTACGCTCCAATTTCTCGTCGGTCAGGTCCTGCCGAACCTCAGGCTTCAGTTCATCGGTCACGAGCACGAGTCTCCGGATGGCCCGGGTCATGCCCACATACAGCCTGCAGAGGTTCTCATACGCCGCCGCCGTCCGCTCCTCGGTCAGCACGGCCTCCAAGGTTCCGGGATCGGCCTCGCACACGGCGGTCTTGGGCCGGGTCAGCACCCACTCAGGGGTGAACTCAGCGTCGGTCCGCACCAAGGGGTCCTTCACGCGCACCTGCGCGATCTTCTGTTTGTCGCTGTTCAGGCAGGGCAGGTACACGGCGGTATACTGCAGGCCCTTGGACCGATGGATGGTCAGGACCTGCACGGACCGAGGATCGGCGGTGTCCCGCAGCGACGACTTTTCAAGATGGTTGGCGAATCGGGCGAGGTCGCGTCGTTCGTCCTCATCGAACTTCACCGCCAAGGCCAGGATCTGCTGCACGCGCTTGGCCAGGAATCGCTCGGCATTGGTCTCGCCGTTCGGCACGCGCCCCTTGAGGAGCTCCTGCAGCAGGGCCTCTCCGCCCTGCCCGTAGAACACCTCGGCCATCCTGAGCCTCGCGGGCTCCCATCCGCCGCACGCGTCGACATACGCCTTCGCGCTCGGGGACATCTCCGCCATGCCCTTGCTCAGTCGGTCGGTCGGATGCGCGGCGTTCTTGATCAGGGCCACGACGCCGGCGGTGAAGGGGTTGTCCATCGCGATCTCCGCCGCGGCCTCGTCCGCCGCCTCGATGCCGATCCGCCGCAGCTGCTCGGTGATCTCCGCGGCCTGCTCGTTCTTCGAGACCAGGATGGCGCAGGTGATTCCCGGCTTCAGGAGGCCGCGGTCATCGATCAAGCCGGATTCCCGGATGTGCGCCCCGATCCACTTGGCCTGACAGGCCGTCTTACCGATGTCCTCGTCCTCATCGTCCCCCTCCTTGGTCTCGACGGCCTCCTCGAGGTTGTTCAGGCGCACCCAAAGGGCCTCGCCCATCTCAGGCCGGTCGGGATTCTTGGACTCATGGTCGCCCCAGACTTTGGCCCACTTGGCCGCCGCC
>JBJTIX010000196.1:0-2123 GCA_046095205.1 Opitutia bacterium | reverse complement strand
CGAAGGGGCAGATGAGGTCGATGACCTTGATGCCGGTGGGCAGGAGCTCGGCCGAGGTCTTCTGCTCGGTGAGGGGCGGGGGCTGGCGGTGGATGGGGTAGCGCTTGGCGGCCCTGACCTCGCCGCGCTCGTCGACGGAGTCGCCCGTGACGTTGAAGATGCGGCCGAGGACGCCCTCGCCCACCGGGACGGTGATGGGGGCGCCGGTGTCGAGCGCGGAGGTGCCGCGCACCAGGCCTTCGGTGGTGGTCATGGCGACGGTGCGGACAAGTCCGGCGCCGAGGTGCTGCTGCACCTCGAGGGTGAGGCGCGTCGGACGTCCCTCGACCTTGTAGTCGACCTGGACGGCGTTGTAGATCTCGGGGACCTTGTCGGCGGGGAATTGGACGTCGACGACGGCGCCGAGGACCTGGGTGATCGTTCCGGTGGTGCTCATGATAGGTGCGTGATGAAGGAAGGGGTCACTGGGAGGAGGCGCCGGCGGTGAGCTCGAGGATCTCCTGGGTGATGGCGGCCTGGCGGGCCTTGTTGTACTCGAGCGAGAGGGCCGCCGCGATCTTCTTGGAATTGTCGGTGGCGGCCTTCATCGCGACCATGCGGGCGCTGTGCTCGGAGGCCTTGGACTCGAGGACGGCCTGATGGACGGCCTGCTTGAAGAAGAGGGCCGGCAGCTCGGCGAGGATGTCGGCGGGCGAGGGCTCGAAGAGCATGTCGCGCTCGTCCTCCTCGATGCGCGGGGCGGGCAGGCCGAGGCGGGCGCGGAACTCGACGGCCTGCTTGGCGAGGGCCTCGGCGGGCAGCAGGCGCTGCAGGCGCGGGGCCTGGACGAGGGTGTTCTTGAAATGGGCGTAGAGCACCTCGACGGTGTCGACCTTGCCGTCGAGGAAGGCCTTGAGGAGGTATTCGGCGGCGGGGCGCACCTCGCTGAAGTTGGCGCGGTCGCTGACGGTGAAGTCGGCGAGCAGCGTGCGGCCGGAGCGGGCGAGGGCCTGGCGGCCCTTGCGTCCGACGGTGACGAAGGCGGCGTCGCGGATCTCGGAGGCGGCGCGGACGAGGTTGCTGTTGAGGGCGCCGCACATGCCCTTGTCGGGCGTGACGAGGAGGATGCCGCGGGTGCGCACGGGCCGCGGGGTGAGCAGCGGGTGGGCGAGGTCGGCGACCTTGGCGCCGGCGGTGTCGAGGATCTCGCCGATCAGCTCCGCGTAGTCACGGCTGGCCTTGGCGGCGTCCTGCGCACGCTTCATCTTGGAGGACGCGACGAGCTGCATGGCGCGGGTGATCTGTCCCGTGCTCTTGACCGACTTGATGCGGTTGCGGATCTCGCGGAGTCCCTTGGGCATGGCGTGCGTTCGGCGTGGGCGGGTTCAGGCCTTGAAGGAGCGCTTCCAGACCTCGCAGGCGGACTTGAGCTCGGCGGCCATGGCGTCGTCGATCTTCTCGCCGGCGCGGATGCGGCCGAGGGCGGCCGGCTTGACGGACTCGAGGTGGGTCTGGAGGGCGGCGGAGGCGGCGGGGACGGACTTGGCCGGCAGGTCGGCGAAGAAGCCGCTCTGCATGGCCCAGATGAGCGCGACCTGGATCTCGGCGGCCTTGGGCGCGTTGGGCGGCTGCTTGAAGAGCTCGACGAAGCGGTCGCCCTTGTCGAGGACGCCCTTGGTCTGCGCGTCGAGGTCGGAGCCGAACTGGGCGAAGGCGGCCAGCTCGCGGTACTGGGCGAGCTCGCCCTTCACCTTGCCGGCGGCCTGCTTGAAGGCCTTGATCTGCGCGGCGGAGCCGACGCGCGAGACGGAGAGGCCGACGGAGACGGCGGGGCGGATGCCCTGGTTGAAGAGGTCGGTCTGGAGGAAGACCTGCCCGTCGGTGATGGAGATGACGTTGGTCGGGATGTACGCGGACACGTCGCCGGCCTGCGTCTCGATGATGGGCAGCGCGGTGAGCGAGCCCTTGCCGGCGAGGCGCGCGGAGCGCTCGAGGAGGCGGGAGTGGAGGTAGAACACGTCGCCGGGGTAGGCCTCGCGGCCGGAGGGGCGCTTCAGGATGAGCGAGATCTGGCGGTAGGCGGCGGCGTGCTTGGAGAGGTCGTCGTAGACGATGAGGGCGTCGTGGCCGTTCTCCATGAACCA
>JBJTIX010000195.1:0-8750 GCA_046095205.1 Opitutia bacterium | reverse complement strand
TGAATTTCTTGGTCATGTTGGTGAGGACGAGGGGGGCGTGACGCCGGGCGCAGGAACGGCTCATCGGGCGAGGGCCTTGCGGAAGGCGGCGAGGCGGGAGGTGGTCTCCGACGAACGCATCCTGCGCGCCGTGAAGAAGGTCTTCCTCTTCAACCCCGCTGAGATCATCCGCCAGCTCGACCTGCGCCGTCCGATCTACCGCGCCAGCACCCACTACGGCCACTTCGGCAAGAAGGGCCTCCCCTGGGAGACCACCTCCCGCCTCGCCGCCTTCCGCAAGGCCCTCGCCCGATGAGCCGTTCCTGCGCCCGGCGTCACGCCCCCCTCGTCCTCACCAACATGACCAAGAAATTCACCGACTACAAGGTGGCCGACCTCTCCCTCGCGGAGTGGGGCCGCAAGGAGCTCCAGGTGGCCGAGCACGAGATGCCCGGCCTCATGGCGCTGCGCGAGAAGCACGGCCGCCGCAAGCCCCTCAAGGGCGTGCGCATCTCCGGCTCGCTGCACATGACGATCCAGACCGCCGTCCTCATCGAGACCCTCGTGGAGCTCGGCGCCGACGTCCGCTGGGCCTCCTGCAACATCTTCTCCACCCAGGACCACGCCGCCGCGGCCATCGCCAAGGCCGGCATCCCCGTCTTCGCCTGGAAGGGCGAGACGCTCGAGGAGTACTGGGAGTGCACCATGCAGGCCCTCACCTGGCCCGACGGCAGCGGCCCGCAGCTCATCGTCGACGACGGCGGCGACGCCACGCTCCTCATCCACAAGGGCTATGAGCTCGAGAACGGATCCAAGTGGGTGAACACCGCCTCGGAGTCCGAGGAGGAGCAGATCATCAAGGACCTGCTCAAGAAGGTCGCCAAGAAGCGCCCCGGACACTGGCACAAGGTCGTCAAGGACTGGAAGGGCGTCTCCGAGGAGACCACCACCGGCGTGAAGCGCCTCTACCGCATGCTCGAGGAGGGCTCCCTCCTGGTCCCCGCGGTGAACGTCAACGACACCGCCACCAAGTCGAAGTTCGACAACCTCTACGGCTGCCGCGAGTCGCTCGTGGACGGCATCAAGCGCGCCACCGACGTGATGGTGGCCGGCAAGGTCGCCCTCGTGATGGGCTACGGCGACGTCGGCAAGGGCTCGGCCCAGTCGCTCCGCGGCCTCGGCGCCACGGTCCAGATCGCCGAGATCGACCCCATCTGCGCCCTGCAGGCCGTGATGGAAGGCTACCGTGTCGTCACCGTCGAGGACACCCTCGGCAAGGCCGACATCTACGTCACCGCCACCGGCAACAAGGACATCATCACCCTCGAGCACATGCTGCGGATGAAGGACCAGGCCATCGTCTGCAACATCGGCCACTTCGACAACGAGATCCAGGTCTCCCGCCTTAACGCCCACAAGGGCGCGAAGAAGGACACCATCAAGCCGCAGGTCGACCGCTACACCTTCAAGGACGGCCGCCAGCTCTACATGCTCGCCGAAGGCCGTCTCGTGAACCTCGGCTGCGCCACCGGCCATCCGAGCTACGTGATGTCGACCTCGTTCACCAACCAGGTCCTCGCCCAGCTGCACCTGTGGGAGACCCGCGCCTCGGCCAAGCCCGGCGTGGCGCTCCTGCCGAAGCACCTCGACGAGGAAGTCGCCCGCCTGCACCTGCAGAAGATCGGCGCCCGCCTCACGAAGCTCACCAAGGACCAGGCCGCCTACATCGGCGTCCCGGCCCAGGGCCCGTACAAGCCGGACAACTACCGCTACTGAGTCCGGCGCCCGGCGTCGCGAAGTTCAGTGGGATACGGGGCCGCGCCAGCGGCCCCTTTCTTTTGGCGCCTTCACTTGCCTTCCCGCTGCGACCGGAGCCAGCGCATGGCCTCGAGCTCGCCTTTGGAGGAGGCGACTTCGAAGTAGGTCTCGAGCTCCTCGCGCGGCAGGGACTTGAGCGTTTCGGGGTCCGGAGCCAGACGGCGGATCTCGGCCGAGAAGTTCTGGAGGGCGACGAGCCGCTCGCCCGCGGTCTGTCCGGAGGCGTAGATGACCGTCAGGGGGTCGAGCTGCTGGATGAAGGAGCTCTCGATGCTGACGCCCGCCAGCTGGTTGATGAGCAGCTGCCCTTCGCCCTGCAGCCGCTGGCCCAGCGCGCGGCCCGCCTCGAAGGTGGGCACGGCGGCCTCCAGGTCGTTCTGCGAGATGAACTCGTTGAGCAGGCCGCCCGTGCCGCGGCCGACCTCGGTCAGCCTGGCGATCGGAGCCGCGTCGAGCGCCGCGAAGGAGGCGAGCTTGGCGGCGAGCGGATCGTAGCCCGCATGGACGAAGGCGTCCTCGGCGCCCGCCAGCTCGTCCTTGCTGTAGTCGGCGAGCGGGCCCTTCTCGATCGAGTCGAAGAGCGCGGCGGCGGCGCGGCCGTAGTCGCCCGAGGCGAGGTCGCGGTGCGCCGCGAGGTAGTCGCCCATGGGATTGTCGGGCCGGAGCTGGCGGAACACCTCGAGCGCGGAGGAGCGTTCGTCGGCCGTCTCGCCCCGCAGGGCCAGTTCGAGCTGTGCGGCGGGGTTCGTGCCGTCGGCCTTCACCGCCTCGCGCAGGTAGGCGAGGTCCTTGGTGAGGCGGAAGGCGCAGATGAGGCTGGCCGTGGAGCGGTCCTTCGCGGCCAGGTAGGATTCGACCTGTTCGCGGCTCAGCTGGGGCAGCTTGCCGGCGCGCAGGTCCTCCAGCACGCGGTCATAGGGAATCTCCGTGCGCCCTCCCGGCCGGTCCAGCGCGGCGGCCGAGCGCGCGGCCACGTCGCCGCGGGGCAGCGGGACCTCGCGGCGGGCCGACCAGGGTCCGGGGATCTCGAACTGCCGGACGAAGACCGCCCAGATGAGGGCGGCCCCGGCCACCATGCCGAGCAGGAAACGGCTGCCGCCGGGTGACGGCTCCTCGTCCATCCGGTCAGACCTTCTCGAGCGACCAGGGCTTGCGCAGCTCGCGGGAGAGCATGGCGGTCGCGGCGGTGTCGTTGACGAACTTGCCCGCGGCGCCGTCGAACTTCAACTTGCGGCCGGTGAACACCGCGGCGTTGCCGAGGTGGCCGATGGCGGTCGTGTGGTGCGCGGCGAGGGCGTGGGCGATCGGCCGGCGGCGGCTGCGCACGCAGTCCACGAACTCCTGGTGGTGGTCGGTCGTGCCGGGGCAGCGCCAGGCGTCGGGCCCGAGGTCCTTGTCCCAGAGGCCCTCGACGGAGCACTTCTGCTGGCCGCGGTTGACGTAGATCTCGCCCTTCTCGCCGTGGAAGCGGATGCCCATGAAGCTGCTGCTGATGCTGACCGCGAGCCCGTCGGCGTAGGTGACGGTGTAGTCGTAGTCGCGGTGGGTGTCCCAGGGACCCTCGCGCAGCGTGCCCGTGCCCTCGACGGCCACGGGGAACTCGGCGTCCTTGCCCATGGCCCAGAGGGCGATGTCGGGATGGTGGCAGACCCAGTCGAGCAGCTGGCCGCCGCCGAAGTTGGTGTGCCAGCGCCAGTGGAAGTGGAACACGCGCGGGTCGTAGGCGAACTCGGTCGAAGGGCCGACCCACAGGTCGTAGTCGACCTCCGCCGGGGGCTTCTCGCCGGCCGCGGGGGCCGCGGGCATCTCGTGGTTGTTCGGGCCGGTGCCGACCTCGACCTTCTGGATCTTGCCGATGGTGCCGTTGCGCACGAGCTCGATGGCGCGGCGGAAGTTCTGCGTGGAGCGCTGCCACATGCCGGTCTGCCAGACGCGGCCGTTGTCACGCGCGGCCTCGACGATGGCGCGGCCCTCGGCGAAGGTCTTCGCCAGGGGCTTCTCGCCGTAGACGTCGACGCCGGCGCGGAGGAAGGCGCAGCTGATCACGCCGTGCCAGTGGTCGGGCAGGCCGTGCATCATCGCGTCGGGCTTCTCCTTGGCGAGCACCTCGCGGAAGTCCTGGTAGGTCTTGGGCGCGGACTTCTGCTTGTTCACCACGGTCTTGGAAGCGGACTCGAGCACGCGGCGGTCGACGTCGCAAAGGGCGATGACCTGCACGCCCTGCTTGTCCATGAGCTTGCGCAGGTTGCCTCCGCCCATGCCCTTGAGTCCGATGCCGACCAGCTGCACGCGGTTGCTCGGGGCGACGGCACCGTCCTTGCCCAGCGCCGAGGCGGGGATGATGGTCGGGAAGCCGAAGGCGAGTCCGCCCAGGGCGGCGTTTTTCAGGAAGGAGCGGCGGTTCTGATTCTTCATGGGGCGGGTGGGGTGCGGATGAAAGATGAAGGATGGGCGATGGATGATAAAGGGGAAAGGAGGGGCGTTAAGAGGTCCAGAGGCCCGGAGGCCCGGAGGGCTCGGAGGGCAAGAATGGGAACGGGTTTCTCCCGGACGGGCTTACTTGCCGATGACCCAGCGGATGCCGCCGAGCAGGTGCCGGACGAAGAGCTCTTCGGAGAAGGACTCCTTGGTGTGGCCGCCGGCGGTGTAGAACATGCGTCCCTTGCCCACCTCCTTGCACCAGGCCATCGGGTGGTGGGCTCCCATGGCGGAATTGCCGGCCTTGTAGGAGGTCTCGTCGATGGTCAGCAGCACCTCGATGTCGCGCTGCATCGGCTTGCGGAAGTTGTACCATTCGTCCTTGCGCTTCCAGTTGCGCGGAAGGTGCACGGTCGAGGGGTGGTCGGCGACGGCCGGATGCAGCACGGCGTCCTGGATCGCGGGGTGTCCGTTGAAGTAGCCGCCGATCATCTTGCCGTACCAGGCCCACTTGTACTCGGTGTCCGAGGCCGCGTGCACGCCGACGAACCCGCCGCCGGCCTCCATCCAGGCCTCGAAGGCCTTGCGTCGCGCGGCGCCCGCCTTCTCTGCCGCGGCCTTGTCCTCGGCGGAGGCGTCCTTCGCGACCGGCGGCGGCATGATGTCCCCCGTGGTGCTCATGAAGGCGACCACGCGGTAGCGCGCCAGGTTCTCGGCGGTGAAGACGGCCGAGTCTTCGGACAGGTCGACCTGCAGGCCGAGGGACTCGAACTGCTTCTTCAGCAGTTCGTTTCCGACGGGGATGGAGTCCTTGTGGCGGAAGCCGGCGGTCTTGGAGAAGACGAGCGCCCGATCGGGTTCGGCGGCCGCGGCCAGGGCGGCCAGGCAGAGGAGGAGCAGGATGCGCATGGGGAGAAGGCGATCAGGGGTCACTTCGCGGCCTCGAGCTTCTTGATCAGCCGGCCGAGCGCGGCCTTCGTGGCCTCGTTCGTCACGGATTGCTCGGCCTTGCGGAGCGCGGGCAGGTCGGCCGCGGTGGCGAGGCGCAGGAGGCCCTTCTGGCTCTCCATGCGCATGTCCTCCTCGGCGACCGTCTCGCAGAGCGCGCCGGTGACCGCGCGGTTGTTGCGCGCGACCGAGGCGCGGACGAGCGCCGCACGGGAGACGGCGGGCAGGTCCCTGTTCCTGATGCCTGCGATGAAGGCGTCGGTCACGCCGGGGCCGGAGGTCTTGCCGAGGGCCTCCGTGGCGGTCTCGGCCAGGGCCTCGTCCTTGGCCAGGCCGGCGAGGAGCGGCACGGCGCGGGCGCCGCCGATCTCGGCCAGGGCCAGGGCGGCATCGACGCGCACGGGAGAATCGGCCTTGGCGGCGATCGCCGCGACCGCGTCGGCCGACGCGGTGACCTTCGCCTCGGCGAGGGCCGCGAGAAGAAGGCGCGCCGTCTCGGCGTCCGCGTCCGCGAGGAGCGAGGTCGCGTCCCGGGCCAGCGGGCCGGCCGGCTCGTCCAGCAGGCGTTCGCGCATGACGTCGACCGCGGCGCGGCGCACTTCGGCGGGGCTCGTCTTGTCGCGCAGGGCCGCCGCGGGCGCGGCCTTGCCGGAGCGGAACTCCTTCAGGGCGGCGGCGTACTTGGCGTGGTCCTGGCGGGCGGGCTCGGCGGCGAGCGCGGCGGCGAAGGCGAGGAGGAGAAGGGCGGTGCGCGGCATGGAACGGGGCTGCGTCCCAAGGTGGGGAGGGCGGCCCGCCTTTCAATCCCGCACCCCGCCGCCCCGCATTTTTTCCCTTTCGCCCCGGATGCCCGCGGGCAGGATGGAGGCATGTCCGAACCGCTGCACTCCCTCCGCGAGGCCAAGTCCCTGCCGCTCGGCACGCGCTTTCAGGCCGTCTGCGCCCTGGGCGAAGTCGCCGTGCGCACCGCCAAGAACGGGTCGCAGTACCATGAGTTCACCGCCGCCGACGCGACCGACGACGTCAAGGTGCGCGTCTTCTCCGAGTCGCCGCTCCGCGCGGCCCTCTCCGGCCTCAAGGCGGGCTCCGTCGCGCGCGTGGGCGGCGTGGTGGGCGAGTACAGCGGCCGGCCTGACCTGAAGGTCGACTCCCTCGCCCCGCTCTCCGAGGCCGAGCGCGCCGACCCCGTCCTGATGGGGCGGCTCACGCCGGTCTCCCGGCACGATCCCGTGAAGATGCGGGCCGAGCTGATGGCGATCGTCGGCCGCATCCCGCACGAGCCCCTGCGCAGCACCGTCCTCTCGGTCTTCGAGGAGCACGGCGACCGCTTCTGCGAGTCCGTCGCCGCGACGGGCATGCACCACGCCTTCCGGCACGGCCTGCTCGAGCACACCCTCCGCATGGCGAAGATCGCCGAGGCCCTGCTCCCGCTCTACCCGCTCATCGACCCCTCCCTCGCGGTCGCCGGGACGGTGCTGCACGACGTCGGCAAGGTCCAGGAATACTACCGCCTCGAGCCCGGCATGGCCAAGGCCGGCTTCACGCGCGCGGGCAACCTGCACGGCCACCTGGTCCTCGGGGCGTTCATCGTGCGCGACCACGCCGAGAAGGCCGGCCTCGACCCGGTGCTGCGCGAGCGCCTCGAGCACGTGATCCTCAGCCACCACACCATGCGCGAGTACGGCGCCTGCGCCACGCCCGCCACGCCCGAGGCGGTCTTCATCGCTCGCATCGACGACATGGACGCCAAGCTGTCGGCCGTCGAGGAGGAGCTGCTCCGCACCCCGCCGGGCGTCGAGTTCACGCCGCTGCGCGCCATCGACGGGTTCCTGCTGCACACGCCGCCCAAGACCGGTCGCTGAGCGATGGACGTCCGGGAGCTGGACTTCGACCTCCCTTCCGAGCGCATCGCCGCCGTGCCCGCGGCCAGGCGCGACGGCTCGCGCCTGCTGGTCGTCCGCCGGGCGACGCGCACGGTAGAGCACCGCGCCTTCGCCGAGCTGCCCGCGCTGCTGCCGCCGCGCACCGCGCTGATCCGCAACAACGTCTCGGTCATCAAGGCCCGGCTGCACGGCGCGCGCCCCACCGGCGGCAAGGTCGAATGCCTCCTGCTGCGCCCGACCCTCGATCCGGCCGAGTGGTGGTGCATGCTGCGTCCGGGCAAACGCGCCGCGGAACCGGCCGGCTTCGACGTCGCCGGCGTGCACGCCGCGGTCGTCGAGTCCGCGGGCGGCGAATACCGCGTCCGTTTCGACCTCGCGCCCGGCGATTCCGTCGAGGCCCTCTCCGACCGCGCCGGCGAGCTGCCGCTGCCACCCTACGTCGTCGAGGCGCGCAAGGCCCGCGGCCTCGGCGCATCCGACGACGACGCGCGCTACCAGACCGTGTACGCCGACCCCGCCGCGCGCCGCGCCGTCGCCGCCCCCACCGCGGGGCTGCACTTCACCCCGGAGCTCATCGACGAACTGCGCCGGCTCGGTCACGACTTTCATGACCTCGTCCTCGACGTCGGCCCCGGCACGTTCCAGCCGGTGCAGACCGAGGACGTCTCGGCGCACGTCATGCATCGCGAGGCCTACCGCATCCCCGCCTCGACGATGCGCGTGCTGCGCGACCGGCGTCCGCGCCTCGCGGTCGGCACGACCTCCGTGCGCGCGGCGGAGGACGCCCTGCGCCGCCTGGGCGACTACGCCCGCGCCCCCGAGGGCGACTGGGTGGCGGACGCATCGCTCTTCATCCGCCCGGGCGACACGGTCGGTTGCGCCGAGATGATGCTCACGAACTTCCATCTCCCCCGCTCGACCCTGCTCTGCCTCGTGTCGGCGTTCCTCACCCCGGGCAGTCCCGAGGGGCTGCCCTGGCTCAAGGAGATCTACGCCGAGGCCGTCCGGCGTGAGTACCGGTTTTTCAGCTACGGCGACGCGATGCTGGTGCTCTGAGGGGGGATTGGGCCGCTTTTCGGGCTCAAAATGCATCCCGGCGCGTTGACGGTGCAACCTCCCCTTTCAAGATGGGTCATAGAGCCATGCCCCGTCCCGCTCCAGCCATCGGCGGCCTCCTGCTGTCCTGCCTGACCCTCTTCGCCCAGATCGGCGACAAGACGGACAAGCCCGGCGTCGTTCAGACGCCCATCGTGCCGGCGGAGCTCATCCCTTCCTCGGCGCCCCTGACGCCCGAGCAGGCCCTCAAGTCCTTCACCGTCGCCTCCGGCTACCGCGTCGAACTCGTCGCGGCCGAACCCCTCGTCCGCCATCCCACCGTGCTGCAGTTCGGCCCCGACGGCCGCCTGTGGGTCGTGGAGATGACCGGCTACATGGAGGACTACGACGGCACGACGGAGGACCAGCCCAAGGGCGCTGTGGTCTCGCTCACCGACACCGACGGGGACGGGCGCATGGACAAGCGCACCGTCTTCCTCGACAACATCATCCTGCCGCGCGCGCTCGCCCTGCACCGCGACGGCGTGCTCGTCGGGGCGCCGCCGCACCTCTGGGTCTGCCGCGACACCGACGGCGACGGGCGGGCCGATGAGAAGACCGAGTTGGCCGCCGACTTCGGCGTGCGGGTCGACCCCTCGCGCCCCCAGC
>JBJTIX010000194.1:0-4310 GCA_046095205.1 Opitutia bacterium | reverse complement strand
GGGGATTGTTGAGCACGTTGGCTAGCTCGACGGCCTCGTCGCGGGTGAAGGAGCCGGTGATGGTGGCGCCGGAGCTGCGGATCGCCTCGCGGACGGTGGGGGCGGACTGCAGCTTGCCGTCGAGCACGATGGCCAGCTGGCCGATGGCGCCGCCGACGTTGGCTTCGGCGATGCGGGCGGTGAGGTCGCCGAACTTCTTCGAGCCCTCGTCGGTGAAGCGCATGTCGACGTAGAACGAGAGCCCGTCGTCCGAGCGGCCGGAGGCCTGGCGGATGATGGCGCCCGTGGCGTCGGCGCGGCGGCGCACGTAGTAGCGCTGGAGCGTCGCCTGCCCCGTGCGGGCGTCGACGTCGCGCTGGGTCAGCACCTCGTAGGTGGCGATGGCGGAGGAGCCGCCGCCCTCGGCGAGGGCCTTGAGGGAGTGTTCACGGTCCGTCTCGGCGGGGCGCTCGTAGCGGTGCACCTGGCGGAACTCCAGCTTGGCGGGCTTCTTGAGCGCGTCGATGACGTCGGGGTTGTTGGCGGCGTCCTCGCCGGGCAGCTGGACCTCGAGCGAGAGTTCGCCGACCGGGCGGATGACCGGTTCGGCCACGCCGAAGGAGTTGATGCGCTGCTCCATGACCTTGACGGCCTGGGCGACCATCTCGGACGGGGGCACCTTGGCGCGTTCGGACTCTCCGGTGCCGCCGGATTCGGCGCCCGTGGGGTCCACCTTCAGCGTGAAGGCGACGCCTCCCTGGAGGTCGAGACCCAGCCGGAGACGTCCCTGGGAACGGCGGAGCAGCTCCTTCAGGACCAAGGCGTTGCGCTTGCCCAGCTCGGGCTCGCGCACGACCTCGTCCTCGCGGAAGAAGAACGGCCGGAGGTCGACGCCCTTGTCCCTGCCCTTGCCCTCGCCGATGTCACGGAGGGCCTGGAAGTAGGAGACCGACCTGCGGTCGGCGGGCACGGAGGCGTCGGCCTTGAGGCGGGCGAGCGCCTCCTGATGGAGCTTGGCGAAGTCGTCGGCCTTCTCGATGACCTGCGTGGGCACGAACTGTTCGAACGGCGTGGGGGCGAGCGGATAGAATTCCGCCCAGGAGACCGCGAGAGCGATCAGCGATAGCGCGACCTTCCAGAGCCAGGTCCCGGTCTTCATGGCTGATGAAGTTCCGTGGTTCAGGCCTGGACCGCCTTGGCGGCGTCCTCGGCCTTGCCCATGACGGAAGACTTGTGGACGGCCATGCGGCCGGACTCGAGCTCAAGGGTGAGGCGGTCGTCCTTGATGGACACGACCTTGCCGTAGATGCCGCCGGCGGCGACGACCAGGTCGCCGACCGCAAGCGAGGACTGGAGCTTCTCCAGCTCCTTCTGGCGCTTACGCTGGGGAGCGAAGAGCAGGAAATACATGCCGACGAGCAGAAGCCCGTACATCAGGAGGATAGACATCCCCCCTGGCGCCTCGGCGGCCGGGGCCGCCTGCGCTAGCCCTTGGTAGCCAATCGTTTGGATTATGTTCATAGGTGTTATTGTTGGAAAGTATTGGGGCCGAATGCCTTGAAATGATGCGGTGGGACAAAAAGGCAAGCCCCGCGTGGCTGGTTTGGTTTTGATAAGAGGCCCGGGAACGGCATTGTGAACAACTTCGAATGAGCGAGACCTCCCATGGCGCCTCGGTCCAGAAGCCGCTGACCTTCGCCGCCGTCCTGGCCGCCCTCGGGGTCGTCTTCGGCGACATCGGCACGAGCCCCCTCTACGCCTTCAAGGAGTGCCTGCGCGTGACCGGACCGACGGGGGCCGCCGTCGGCCCGGCCGCCATCGTCCCCCTGCTCTCCCTCATCCTCTGGTCGCTGATCTTCGTGGTCGGCATCAAGTACGTCTTGATGGTCATGGAGGCCAACGAGGAGGGTGAAGGCGGGGTGATGACCCTCGTCTCCCTGGCCTCAGCCCACGAGAAGCAGACCGACCCTTCCGCCCCCTCGGACTCCGGCCAGCCCCGCAAGAGGAAGCACCGCAGCGCGATCATCATGCTGGGCGTCTTTGGCGCCGCGCTCCTCTACGGTGACGGCGTCATCACGCCCGCCATCTCGGTCCTATCGGCCCTGGAGGGCCTCCGGGAGGCCAACGACAAGCTGGGCGGGGGCATCTCCCACCAGTTCTTCGCCTGGTTCATCCCCGCGGCGGCCGTGTGCATCCTGGTCGTGCTCTTCCGATTGCAGAGGGCCGGCACGGGCAGGGTCGGGATGTACTTCGGCCCCATCACCCTGGTCTGGTTCGTCTCCATCGCCCTGACCGGCTGCTGGGCCCTCTGGGCGCACGCCTCGGTCTCCTTCCAGCTCCTCGGCGCGCTCAACCCCTTCAAGGGCCTGGGCTTCATCCTGGCGAACCCCGGCATCGGCACCCTGGTGCTGGGCGCGGTCTTCCTGGCCGTGACGGGCGCCGAGGCGCTATACGCCGACATGGGACACTTCGGCCAGCGGCCCATCCGCACCGGCTGGTACTTCATCGTGTTCCCCGCCCTGATCCTGAACTACTTCGGCCAGGGCGCCTGGGCGCTCGACCCCGCCAACGCCTCCGAGCTCGCTCGGCCCGGCTTCAGCCCGTTCTTCAACATGGCGCCGGGCTGGGCGCAGATCCCCCTCGTCATCGTCGCCACCCTGGCGGCGATCATCGCCTCGCAGGCGCTGATCTCCGGCGCGTTCTCGATCACGATGCAGGCGATCCAGCTGAACTACCTGCCGCGCATGCGGATCGAGCGCACCTCCGAGGTCGAGTCGGGACAGATCTACGTGGCGACGGTCAACTGGCTGCTCATGCTCGGCTCGGTCTACCTCGTGCTGCATTACGGCACCTCCGAGCTGCTGGCCAACGCCTACGGCATCGCCATCAGCCTGACGATGCTGGTCACGACGGTGCTCTTCGGCCAGTACGTGAGGCGCAAAATGCGCGTGCCCGCGGCGGCCGCCTACGCGATGCTCTCGCCCTTCATCGCGCTCGAGGTGCTCTTCGTCACGGGCAACGTCCACAAGGTCTGGCCGAACGGGTGGTTCCCGCTGGCCATCGGCGTCCTCGTCTACCTGCTGATGTCCATCTGGAACAAGGGCCGCATCGCGATGAAGGACAAACTGCGCGAATCCGAGGGCGCCGAGGACTTCCGCAACTTCCTGGACAGCGTCGAGGAGCGCTTCCAGCAGGGCAAGATCGCGCGCGTCAAGGGCACGGCCATCTACATGGCGGGCTCGACCAAGTCGGTGCCGATGGCCCTGGCCCACAACCTCAAGCACAACCGCGTGCTGCACGACAACATCATCGTGCTGACGCTCACGGTCGACGAGGACCGGGCGATCGTCCCGGCCGGCGAGCGCGTGACCTTCGAGACCCGCGGGCCGAAGTTCTGCCGCGTCGCGAGCCACGAGGAGTTCCCGCTGGTGCTGAGCGTGAGGGGACGCTTCGGCTTCCGCGAGAAGCAGGACGTCTTCCCCGTGCTCGAGGCCGCGTTCAAGGAGCTGGGCATCAATCCCAATCCGCTCGAGACGACCTACTTCCTCAGCCGCGAGACGATCGTGCGCGCCACCGCCACCACGATGTCGCTCAACGGGCCGCAGGAGAGGATCTTCGAGGTGCTCAACCGCAACTCGCTGTCCGCCACGGCCTACTTCAACCTGCCGCCCGGGCGCGTGGTCGAGCTGGGCATGCAGGTCGAGCTCTGAGCGCTCAGGGGAAGGCGAAGCGGAACACGAACGCCTGCCTGCAGGGGTGGTTCTCCTCGTCGGCCATCTCACGGGGGGTCTCCACGACCAGGAGGGATCCGAGCCGCTCCCAGCGGAGCTCGTCGGGCCAGCCGAGCATGGTCACCTTCATGCCCTCGCGCGGTCGGACGGCGGCGGTGCGCACCTGCGGCCCGGGCCAGCCCTCGGAGATGAGGTAGACCCTGCGTCCGTCGGCCGAGGCGGTCAGGCGCGCCCCGCCCTCCCGGGTCGGGGCGTGGGGGCGCACGTCGTGCACGGCCTCCCCGTTGACGTTGAGCCACTCCTCGACGTACACGAACGCGGCGCTGGCCTCCGGCGAGCCGGGTGACACGCCGTGATACTCGCCGCGCGGGAGCGTGCCGTCCGCGGCCGCACGGATGAGCGCGGAAAGCGCCTCGGGGCCCGTGCGCGGGGCGCGGGCGGCGCAGGCGGCGAGCAGCAGCGCGACGAAGACGGCCCCGGCGCGCATGACCGCGGGTCAGCGGACGCCCTTCGCCTTGGCGACCAGCTCGTAGAAGCGGTCGAAAAGGAGGTCGGCGTCGTTGGGGCCGGGGCCCGCCTCGGGGTGGTACTGGACGGAGA
>JBJTIX010000193.1:0-4321 GCA_046095205.1 Opitutia bacterium | reverse complement strand
AGACCGGCCAGCGTCTCCGCTCCCTCATGCCCTGGGTCCAGAAGAAGAACATCCGCGGCGCCCAGGCCGAGTACACGACCAAGTAAGGGTCGCCGGGCGACCGGAAAGCAAAGGGCCGACGCAAGTCGGCCCTTTTTCGTGTCCGCCTACTTCGCGGCCGGCGCCCTGCCCTGCGGGCTGCCGGGCAGGAACTCCTCGCGGCTGATGAAACCGTCGCCGTCGGCATCGCGGCGCGCGAACCATTCCGCGGCATCGGCGGCCGAACGCCCCGTGCCGAACTCCGTACGCGAAAGCTTACCATCACCGTCCACATCCAGCTTCTTGAACAGCGGCGCGCGGTCGGTCGCGGCGTCGGCCTTGCCCTTGCCCTTGCCCTTCCCTTTGGGCGCGGCATCGCCGGCGGGGATCGCCGGCAGGGGCAGGTAGTCGAAGTCGGCGACCATCTTCTTCGCCATTTCGAGGCGCAGCGCGCGCTCCACCTCGGCCACCTCGGGCCTGCCGCTGAGGTTGTTCAGTTCGAACGGATCCTTCTCGAGGTCGTAGAGCTCGTAGACGGGACGGGGCGTCGTGAAGTAGGTCGCGGCAAGCCCGGCGGGAAGGCCGCCCTTGGCGTGCAGCTCCTGGATGGACTTCCAGGCCGGGCCGCCCGCGCTGTCCACGGGCGAGTAAGGGAGCCAGGGCGTGCAGTTGTAGATGGCCTTGTAACGGTCGCTGCGAACGGCACGGGAGAGATCATAGCCGCTGTTGGCCATGCCGACCTGCACCGGAGCGCTGCCGTGCGGGCCGCGTTCGGTGAAGACGTGGTCGCGGACCTTGGCGGCCTCGCCTTTCAGCAAGGGGAGGAAACTGACGCCCGTCATGCCAGGAGCGGCCTTGAGGCCCGCGGCCGCGATCACGGTCGGGCCGACATCCTCGCCGCTCAGCAGGGCCGAGGAGTCCCCGCCGGGAGCGACGACGCCCGGCCAGCGCACGACGAACGGCACGTTGCAGCCGGGATCGTAGAGGGAGCCCTTGCCGTGCGGCAGAGCCTGCCCGTTGTCACCCGCGAAGATGACGAGCGTGTCCTTGGCCAGGCCGCCGGACTCGAGCAACGCGAGCAGCCTGCCGACACTCTCGTCGACGCGGTTCACCTCGGCGCAGTAGTCGGCATACTGCTCGCGCACGGCGGGCAGGTCGGGCACGTGGCCGGGCAGCCTGAGCGAGGCGGGGTCGGGACGGTAGGACGCGGGCGCGTTCCAGACGTGGTGCGGGTCGCTGAAGTTCACCCAAAGACAGAAAGGCTTGTCCTTCGGGCGACCCTCGAGAAACGCCGCCGTCTGCTTGATCGCCTGCTCATCGGACCCGCCCTCGACGACGTCAAAGCGGTCCTTGAAGGTCTTGTAGCCGCCTTCGACGAGGAACTTGCCCAGCTCATCGTCGCCCTTGCCCGAACCATCGAGATGATAAGACCGGCCTACCACCCCGACATAGTAACCGGCCTCCTTCTTCAGGACTTCGGGGAACGTGATGACATCACGGGGCAACGGCGAGGAGAAGCGGGTGATGCGCGCGGCCACCGGCGACCGGCCGCTGAGGTAGGCGGCGCGCGAGGGCACGCACTGCGGCGCCGAGGTGAAGAAACGCCGGAACTTGGCGCCCTCCGAGGCCAGCCGGTCGAGGTTGGGGGTGCGTACGTTGGTGTCACCGTAGCAGCTCAGGTAGGGATAGCTGTGGTCGTCCGAGAGGATGAACAGCACGTTGGGCCGGTCAGCGGCGCCGAGGGAGACGGCCAGTGCGGAGAGCAGTGCGCGGAGCTTCATGGGGCGGACCCATGCTCATCCCGCGCCGCCCGCCGGTCAACCCGCCTCGCTCAGAACCTGCCCGTCAGCGCCAGCCGGAACTGGATCGGCTCCACCGGATGGAAATGGATGCCGTCCGTGCCGCCGGTGGCCGAGGACTCATAATAATAGGCGATGTCCTGATCCTGGCGGTCCAGCAGGTTGAGGACGCTGAGCGTGGCCTCCCATCTGGCGCTGAACTGGTAGCCGACCGAGGCGTTGAGCATGATGGTCTCGTCGGAACGCGCGCTGCCGGCGGCGTCGAGGTCACGGGGGCCGAAATACCGGAGCCGCAGCGAACCGGACCAGCCCGACTGGTTGCGCACCGTCAGGCCGGCGGCGACGACCGTGTCGATCGCCCCCTCGACGCTGCGCGCGCCCGACGGAAGGTCGCGGTAGAGCGCCTGCGAGGCCGCCACGTCGAGATCGAACGAGAGCCACGGATAGGGAGTCCAGTAGTTGGCCCATTCGACCCCGTAGCGGTCGCTGGCATCGGAGGGTTCGACCGTGCCGGCGTCGCCGATGAAGACGAGCTCCGACTGCGTGCGCAGAAACCAGAGGGACAACGTGCTCTGCAGGTCCTTGATCGCGAGCGTGCGGATGCCGACCTCGGCGCCGCGCGCCGGCACGAGGCCTCGCAACGGCCCGGAGGCGAGCGTGGCGCCGCGGACGTCGTTGCTGTGGAAACCGTAGCCGGCCTGCAGGAAATACTCGGTCTTGTCGTAGGGTCCCCAGGCCAGCGTCAGCTTCGGACTGAAGAGCGCCGTCGAGGCGTCGCCGGAATCGGCCGGCGAGGCGAGGGAGTTGACGTCGGCGAACTGGAGGTCGCCGCGGCCGCCGACCACGGTGCGGAAGCCCGGGGTCCATTGCACGCGGTGCTCCGCGAAGATGCCGACGGTGCCGACCCCGATCTCATGCTGCGAGGTCGTCGAAAGCCGCGCGCGGTCGTCCGTGGCGTACAGGCCGTTGTCCACCCAGTCGTGGCGGAACTGCACACCGAAGGAAGTCTCCGTCGGGCGTCGATCCCACTCCCCGTGGACGTGGCGGACATAGCTGAAACCGGCCGCGGTGCGCGCGTCCTGCTGCTCAAACTGGTCGCCGTTGACGGGGTCGTTCAGCGCGTAGGTGAAGTTGGAGAACAGATCCAGCTCGTAGCGGAAGACGTAGGCCTGGAGCCGGTCCTCCGAACCGCCGTGACGGTGGCGCCAGTCGGCCGACCAGGAGACATAGCGCGAGTCGCCGCCGTTGGTCGGGTCCATGTTGCCCCAGGGCGAGAGCGCCCCCGCCTGCACCAGCGAGAGCGGGATCTGGTCGCTCGTGCGCCATTCCCCCTGGTAGAAGCGCAGGGTCGTCGAGAACCCGTCGTGGTCATCCCCGCGCGACCAGGTCAGCTGTCCGTTGGCCCGGCGGAAGTTGTCACCCATCGCCCAGGGTCCGTCGGAATGGGCGCCTTGGACCGCATAGAGCATGTCTCCCCGGCCGGCCTTCGCCGTATCGGCCACCAGCATGCGGCCGTAGCCGAAGGAACCGCCTTCGAGGAGCAGCAAGGACTTGGGAAGACGACGGAAAGTCTCCAGATAGGCGGCGCCGGCCGTGCCGAAGTCGCCGGTCTGGGCGTAGTAAGGCCCCTTCTGGTAATTGACCCTCTCGATGAGCTCCGGAATCACGAAGTTCATGTCGGCGTAGCCCTGACCGTGGCCGTGCGAGGGCATGTTGAGCGGCACGCCGTCGAGGAAGGTCGCGAAGTCGGTGCCATGGTCCAGGTTGAACCCGCGCATGAAATACTGGTTGGCTTTGCCGCCCCCGGCGTGCTGCGTGATGATCAGCCCGGGCACGGTCTCGAGCACCTCGCCGGGACGGAGAATGGGCCGCTCGGAAAGCTGCACCGCTCCCGTCACGCCGATCGTGGCCGAGTCCGCCACGCCCAGCAGGCTGTCCTGCCTGCCCATGACCACAATCTCCTCCATGCGCTTCGGCGCAGGATCTGCCATCAGCCCCGGAATATTGGCGGCGGCGAGGAGCAGGGGCGTGAGGCGCATGGTCAGTTTGGGTATGCCGGCGTCCGCAGCAGTCCAGCCCGAGAAAGGGGCCGGCCACCCGGCCGGCCCCGGCACATCACGGTCAGAAGTTGAGTCGCAGCCCGAGCTCGACGCCGCGACCAGGCAGAGGGATGAGGTCCTTGACGAAGGACGAAGGATTGCGCGCCTCGCGGTCGAGCAGGTTGACGCCGCGCAGGGTGAGACGCGCGTCGGCGCCGCCCAGCCGGAAGGACCGGCCCAGCGAGGCGCCCAGCATCGGATAGCCGGAGGTGGCGGTCTCGCCGTCGGACGGACGGTCCTGCGTGAGGAAGTAGGCCAGCTCCGTGCGCCAGTCCCAGCCCGAGAGCAGCCCGTTGAGGCCGAAACCGACCCTTCCCGGAGAGATGCGCGGGAGCGCCCCGGCACCGTCGCCACGCGAAGCCCGGAGGGTGTCCGCGAAGACCTCGACGCTGAGCCGCGCACCGT
>JBJTIX010000192.1:0-1314 GCA_046095205.1 Opitutia bacterium | reverse complement strand
ACCTTCTCGAGGTAGTGCTTCTTGAGGTAGGGGACGTTCTGGGACATCTGGGAAGTTTTCTCGGGTGGTTTCGTCGGAATCACTTGCGCGCCGGCTTCTTGGCGCGGCGGGCGTCGAAGAGGGACGCGAGCATGACGTTGGAGCGGTGGATGGGGGCCTCGCGCTCGGTGATGCCGCCCTGCCCGTCCTGGGTGCGCTTCAGGTGGCGCTTGACGAGGTTGAGCCCCTCGACGACGACGCGCTCGGCCGAGCGGTCGTAGCTGGATACCTTGCCGCGGCGGCCCTTGGAGGCGCCGGCGATGACGACGATCTCGTCGCCCTTCTTGATGTCGGTCTTGGCCATGTTCAGAGGACCTCGGGAGCGAGGGAGATGATCTTCATGAAGTTCTTGCCGCGCAGCTCGCGCGCGACGGGCCCGAAGATGCGGGTGCCCTTGGGGTTGCCGTTGTCGTCGAGGATGACGACGGCGTTGGTGTCGAAGCGGAGGTAGCTGCCGTCGCTGCGGCGGATCGGGGCGACGGTGCGCACGATGACGGCGCGGCAGACCGAGCCCTTCTTGACCTGGGCGTCGGGGGTGGAGTCCTTGACGGAGCAGATGATGACGTCGCCGATGCCGGCGGTGTCAGTCATCTGGCCCAGGCGGCGGATCATGCGCACCTTGCGGGCTCCGGTGTTGTCGGCCACTTCGAGCCGTGAAAGCATCTGGATCATGACGGTGTTCTCCTCAGGGGGTGATCATTCGTCGATGGACTGGGCGGCGACCTTGGCGGCCTCGACGACGCGGATGACGCGCCAGCGCTTGAGCTTGGAGAGCGGACGGGTCTCCATGATTTCGACGCGGTCGCCGGCCTTGCACTCGTTCTTCTCGTCGTGGGCGTGCAGGACGGTGCGGCGCTTGACCTCCTTGCCGTACACGGGGTGCGGCACGGTGTACTGGTAGGAGACCTTGACGGTCTTGTCGCCGGAGCGGGAGGCGACGACCCCCTGGAGGGTCTTGCGGTTGGAGCGGTTCTCGGACATCGGGAAAAGGTGCTGGTTCACTTCTTGGCGGACTGCCCGAGGACGGTCAGGCAGCGGGCGACCTCGCGGCGGAGGGCGCGGAAACGGGCGGGGTTCTCGACCGCGCCGGTGGCCTTCTTGAGGCGGAGGCTGAGGAGCTCCTCGCGGGCCTCGCGCACGCGCTTCTGGAGCTCGGCGGCCGCCAGGGGGCGGAGGGCCGAGGCGGCGGAGGGCTTGTCTTTCCGGTAGTTGGGCATCGGGAAAAGGGTCAGTTATGGGCTTCGGGCTCCTCGTTCATCAATACTTTTCGAGCTC
>JBJTIX010000191.1:0-12804 GCA_046095205.1 Opitutia bacterium | reverse complement strand
GCTCCGATGTTGTACCAGGCGTTCTGGTTGGAGAACCAGAGGCCGCGGTAGATGTACTCGCTGTCGTAGCCCGCGGTCAGGTCGTACGCGATCGGCGAGGCCGGCGCGGACGTCTGCGCCAGGGCGGCGGCAGCGAGGAGGGTGGTGGTGGTGATGGAGGTGATGTGCTTCATGGCGTCTGCCCTAATGCACCCCCCGTGCCAATGCATTGCCCCAGCCTTTTCGTGGCTTTCTAGACCTCCAATTGACGCAAATGGCTCGTTTGAAGGCCTAAAAAAATACAAGTATGGCTATAAAGTGGCAGAATCAGGCCTGCGCCCCCGCCTTGCGGTAGGCCTCGACGTGCCGAGTGGCCGAAAGTCGCCAGCTGAACTCGGCCTGCATGCCGTTTCGCTGCACTTTGCGATAGGCCTTGGCGTCGGCGTAGAGCTCGAGGGCGCGCCCGATCGCCCATTCGACCCCCTGCAGGTCGGCGTGTTCGAACGCGATGCCGGTGGCGTCGGACGAACCGGGCGACCACGGTCTCACGGTGTCGGCAAGTCCGCCGGTCGAACGCACGACGGGAGGCGTGCCGTAGGCCATCGAATACATCTGGTTGAGGCCGCATGGCTCGAAGCGGCTGGGCATGAGGAAGAAGTCGGAGCCGGCCTCGATGCGATGGGAGAGTCCGTGGTCGTAGCCGATCCTGACGCCGCAGAGTTTCGGGAAGCCGGCGGCGAGAGCACGGAACGCGCCCTCGAGCGCGCCGTCTCCGCTGCCGAGCAGCACGAACCTCAGTCTCTCTTCGCGAAGGAAGGAGGGCAGGGCGGCGGCGGCGAGGTCCAGGCCCTTCTGGTCCCAGAGCCGCGAGACCACGCCGAAGACGGGCGGGGCGCCGGGGTCTTCGCGCAGGCCGAACTCACGGGCGAGGGCCAGCTTGCACTCATCCTTCCCCTTCAGGCTGCGCGGGGAGTAGTTTGCGGGTATGAGCGGATCCTTGCGCGGATCCCATTCGTCGTCGTCGACGCCGTTGAGGATGCCCTCGAGGTCGCCGGCGCGCCGGCGTGTGCCGTCGTCCAGTCCGCAGCCGAACTCGGGGGTCAGGATCTCCTTGGCGTAGGTGGGGCTGACGGTGATGACGCGTCTGGCGTGCAGGATGCCTCCCTTCAGGAAGTTCACGCCGCCGAGGCACTCGAGTTCCGACGGCTGCCACAGCCAGTCGGGCAGGCCGAGGAAGTCCATGATTCCGCGGTGCGCGACTCCCTGGTGCTGGAGATTGTGGATGCTGATGACGCTGGCCGCGGCTCCGAGGGGGGTGTCCTTCAGCGTGGTGTTGAGCAGGGGCGGAACCAGGCCTGCGGTCCAGTCGTGGCAGTGGATGACGTCGGGGATCCAGCCCGTGGCGAGGCAGGCGTCGAGCGCCGCCCGGGCGTAGAAGGCGGCTCGTTCGGACGAATCCGCACGGGCGGGATAGATCTCCTTCGCTCCGTAGTAGTCTTCATGCTCAATGAACCACGCCTCGAACCCGCGCGAGGCTTTCAGGGACAGCACACGGCAGGCGGCCTTTTCGGGCGGACCGCCGACACTGACGCGGAGGGCGGGCAGCGCCACGGTCATCCCGTCTCGTCCGGGGACCGAGCCGTAAAGGGGGGTCGCCGCGCGCACGTCGTGCCCGAGGGCGCCGAGCGCCTTGCCCAGCGCCGCCGCCGCGTCGCCCAGACCTCCCGCCTTGGACCAAGGGGCGAGCTCAGGCGTGATGTGGAGGATCTTCATCGTTCAGGTGTCGTTCTTCCGAGGCGGTTGAGCAGCGGCACCAGGGCCACAAGCAGGACGAGGGCCAGCACCATCGCGACATTGCCGGCAAGGTCATGGACCGTGCCGAGGAAGGAGAAGCCAGGGGCGCCGTGAGGCACGCCCCAGAGGTCGAGATCGAGGGACTTCGACCCGTGGTCGAGGGCGTGGCCCGCGAGGTACACGTTGCGTCCGAGGTTGAGCAGGATCGCCACGCCGCCGCCCGCCAGGATGAGCACGGACTTGCGGATGAATGAGCCCCAGCGGCCGCCCTCGATGAAAACGGCCCCGAGGAAGGCCGCCGCGAAGACGCAGGCCGAGAGCGAGCGTATGCCCGAGCAGGCGTCGGCCACCCCGACGGCATCGTTGTTCGCGAAGACGATGGTGTTGCCGCTGGTGCGGATGACGTGCCCGGAGGCGCGCAGGATCCCGGAGACCACCTCGGTCACTAGCGTCAGCAGCTCGCCCTTCACCCGGTTGTCGACCAGGTAGAGGAACGGACCGGAGACCACCCAGACGCAGGAGGGGAAGGTCATCAGGGAGGCCGAGTTGAGGCGCGCGGCGGCGGACGGTTCGGCGCCCAGCGTTCCGCGTGGGGCGAGGAAGGCGAAGGCGAGGCCCGCCCCCGCCACGCCGAAGGCGATGGCCAGCGTGGGCACGGGTCCGGTGCCGAACACCGCTCGACCTGCGGCGCCAAGCGCGAACGTCGCGAGCGAGGCGAAGGCGAGCACGTAAGCGGCCATCACCGTCCAGCCGGGCGCGGGGGCGCCGGTTCCGCCCTTCAGCGCGTCCTGCAACGGTTCCCAGCGGTCCCAGAGCACGTAGGCGGCCAGGAAGGGCACGAGGTAGCCGAAGGTGTAGTCGTCCTTCGTGCTCCAGATCGCCCACTGGTCCCAGGCGGCGAAGGCCATCATCGCGGCGAGGATGCCGCCGAATGCCAGGGTCTGCCGGTCGGCGCCGGCCGCCTCGTCTGCCGAGGCCATCAGAATCTCGGAACGGCGGCGAGAAGGCGCCGCGTGTACTCCTCCCGGGGGTCGCGGAGGATGCTGTCGGGCGGCCCCTGCTCGACGATCCTGCCCGCGCTCATGACCAGCACGTGGTCGCTGACATGCTCGATGACCGCGAGGTCGTGGCCGATGAAGAGGTAGGTGAGGCCGAGGCTCTCCTGCAGGTCCTGCAGGAGGTTGACCACTTCGGCCTGCACGGAGACGTCGAGCGCCGAGACGGGCTCGTCGCAGATGATGAGCTCGGGCTGCACGGCGAGGGCGCGCGCGATGCCGATGCGCTGGCGCTGGCCGCCCGAGAACTCGTGCGGGTGCTTGCGGAGGTCGTCACCGGTGAGCTGCACGCTCTTCAGCAGCTGCTCGCAGCGCGCCTCGCGTTCCGAGCGGGACATGCCGCCGAAATGGATCTCGAGCGGTTCGGAAAGGATCCCGAAGACGTCCGTCCGGGGGTTGAGCGAGTTGTAGGGGTCCTGGAAGATCATCTGGATCTTCTTCCGGTAGGGGTGGAAGGCGGCCGGGCCGAGCCGGGTCAGGTCGACCCCCTCGTAGAGGACCGCACCCCGCGTCACGGGCGCGAGCCGGATGACCGCCTTGCCGGTGGTGCTCTTGCCGGAGCCGGATTCCCCCACGACTCCGACCGTGCGTCCCCGGGGCACGGTGAAGCTGATGCCGTCCACGGCCCGCTTCGGCGCGGGGTCGGGCATGAAGAACCAGGGTGCGCGCACGTGGTAGTGCACGGCGAGGTCGCGCACCTCGAGCAACGGGACGGAGGGGTTCATCGGGGGCGCAGCTCTTCCCGGAGCGTGGTGAGGCGTCGACGTCGCTGGCCGAGCCGCGGGATGCAGGCGATGAGGCCGCGGGTGTATTCGTCCCTGGGGGCGCCCATCACGTCGGCCGTGCGACCGTGCTCGACGACGCGTCCGTTGCGCATGACCTGCACGTGGTCCGCGAAGCTGGCGACGATGCCGAAGTTGTGCGTGATGAGCAGGATCGCCATTCGTTTCTCGGTGCGCAGCCGGGCCAGCAGGTCCATGATCTCCTTCTGGATGGTGACGTCCAGGGCCGTGGTCGGCTCGTCGGCCACGAGGATGTCGGGCCCGCAGGCGAGGGCCATGGCGATCATCGCGCGCTGCTGCATGCCGCCGGAGAGCTCGTGCGGATAGCTGCGGGCGACCCGCGCCGGGTCGTCGATGCGCACGTCGCGGAGCGCGGCGAGGACGGCGCCCTCGACATCGCGCTCGTCGGGCCGGTGCAGGCGGACCGCCTCGGCGATCTGGAAGCCGATGTCGTAGACGGGATTCAGGGAGGTTCCCGGCTCCTGGAAGACGTAGGCGATGCGGCGTCCCCGGATCCGGGAGAGTCCGGCCTCGTCCATGCCGAGCAGTTCCTCGCCCGATAGGCGGGCCGAGCCGGTGACGGCGCAGGCCGGTGGCGGGGGCAGGAGGCCCGTGAGGGCCAGGGAGGAGACCGACTTGCCGGATCCGGATTCTCCGACCACGGCGAGCACCTCGCCCGCGGCCAGGTCGAACGACACGCCCGTGGCGGCGACGGTGGTGCGCGAGCCGGAGCTGAAGGTCACGCTCAGGTCCCTCACCCGGAGGAGCGGCTCGGTGGGCATGGTGTTCATCGTGGCGGGTGAGCGGTCGGTGGGGAAGCCAGAATCATTCCGCGCGCCAGCGGTCGTGGATTTCGGTGCGGGGAGGCCCCTTGGTCGCGCCGGAGCGGAAGTCGCCCAGGTCCTTGCGGCGCACTTCCTCGTCGATCCAGAGCAGGCCGAAGCTCAGGGGGTCCTCGGAGGACTTCACGTCGAAGCCGGGCGGGAAGCGCACCCAGCCCCAGTGGGCGATGCGGTAGCCGGGCACCTTGAAGCCGGGGATGAAGTCCGCCTCGTCGTGCATGATGCGCTGCATGCGGTGGGAGAGGTCGATCATCTCGGACTCCTCGGTCGCGGCCCGGAAGCGGTCGATGAGCCGGTCCAGCTCGGGGTTCACGATGCCGGTGATGTTGTTCGTCTGCCTCTTGGGCACCTTGCGTCCGTCGGGCAGCGACTCGAGCGCGTTGTCGGAGTGGTGCGACTCCCAGAACTGCGGGATGCGGCTCGAGACCGACCAGGCCCAGAAGCAGATGTCATGGTTCTTCTCCATGACCTTGCGGTACATCGTGGTGTGCTCGAGGGTCTCGGGGCGGAGCTCGACCCCGCAGCGCAGGGCCGACTCGACCAGCGTCGCGAGGTATTTGCGCCGGTCGGAGGTGTCGAAGGTCAGGCGGAACGAGAGACGCCGTCCGTCCTTGTCGGTCAGCACGCCGTCCGGCCCCTCGCGGTCGAAGCCGGCCCGGGCGAAGGCCGCGCGGGCGAGCTCGGGGCTGTACTGGCGGGCGCGCAGGGTCGGGTCGGTGAACTTGCCGAGCCCCTCGGCGAACTGGTTGAGGCGCTCGTAGTCGCCGCGGTAGAATCCGTCGAGCACCCGCTGGAAGTCGGTCGCGTGCTGGAGGCCCGTGCGCACGTCGCGGTTGTCCAGCATCGGGCGCTGGGTGTTCAGGTAGAGGCCGTAGGGCGGGCGCGGGATGTCGTTGAAGAACTGCGCCTTGGTCAGGAAGCCGCGGAGGTAGGCGTCCTTCTCGTTGGTGCCGTACCAGTAGCGCGGCATGTTGATCGGCATGTAGTCCATGTCCCCCGCGAGCAGGGTCTGGTAGGCGCCGTCAAGGTCGCGTATGACCGTGAACACGATCTCGTCGGGGTTGTAGCGGTGACGGTAGAACTTGCGGGCGTCGCCCCACCATGCCTTGACGCGGGTCATCGTCACGGAGCGGTCGCGGCGGAAGCCGTCGGGCCGCAGCTCGTAGGCGCCGGTGGTGGGCTGGAAGCGTTCGTTGTACTTGCGCTCGTAGTCGGGTCCGAAGTCGCGGAAGAACCCGCGCGGGGTCGGCCTGAGTCCGCCGAGCCATTCGAGCTGGTAGGGCCGTTTGCGCGGCGCGTGCACGGCGATCGTATGGTCGTCGTAGCGCGTGATGCCGGCGAACTCCCGCGAGTAGTAGTCGGCGTACCACTCCGCGTTCGCCCAGGGCGAGCGGTGGAAGTAGAAGGTGAACAGGAAGTCGTCGGCGGTGACGGGCTGCCCGTCCGTGAACCGGGCGGAGGGATCGAGGCGGAAGTAGGCGGTCATGCCGTCGGGCGACATGGCCCAGCTGAGCGCGAGAGCGGGGATGTTCTCCTCGGTGTCGGGGTGCGAGGCCAACAGAGCGAAGTCGTTGTTGTCGTAAAGTTCGCCGCGGAACCCGTTGTTCGAATTGGGACCGACGCGCCTCAGGGTGGGCGGCGTGGAGGTGGTGAAGAGGCGGAGCGAGCCGCCGCGGCGGGCGGACGGGTCGGCGAACTCCTTCTGTTCGGAGCCGTCCTTCCAGACAAGGTCGCGGGGCAGGTCCGTCGGCTGAGCGAACCGGAAGAAGTCGGGCAGGGAGCGGTAGAACGCCTCGGCACGGGCGTCCCTGGGGACGTCGGCCGCCGCACAGGCCGCGGCGAGGAGGATGGCGAGGAGGCGGGTCATCGGTTGCGGCGCAGGTCGAAGGCGTCCTGCAGGCCCTCGCCGACGGCGTTGATGAGCACCATGAGGCCGACGAGGCAGGCGACGGTGGGCGTGAGGATCCACCAGGCGGCGGGATTCTCGTTGGCCTGGTGGAGCAGCTCGCCCCAGGTCGGATCGGTCGGCGGCAGTCCGAAGCCGAGGTAGTCGAGGGAGGAGAGCGAGAAGATCAGCCCGTGCAGGCTGAAGGGGAGGGTGGTCAGGATGACGGTCGCGCAGTTGGGGAGGACGTGTCGCCAGATGATGCGGAAGTGGCCGGCTCCGAGCGCGCGCGCGGCGGTGACGTAGTCCTTCGCCGCCGCCTGGTAGGCGGAGGCGCGCAGCTGCTGGGCCAGGCCGATCCAGGAGAAGAGCACGAGCAGCAGCGACAGCATGGCGAGCGAGGGCTCGAGCAGGCTGGCCAGGAAGATGATGGCGTAGAGGAAGGGGACGTTGGACCAGACCTCCATCAGGCGCTGCATGACCATGTCGAAGCGCCCGCCGAAGTAGCCCATGGCGCCGCCGAGGAGGAGGCCGACGAAGTAGTAGGCCGGCAGGAAGATCAGCGACGAGGCCAGCAGGAGGCGGAATCCTCCGTAGAGCCGCGCGAGGACGTCGTGGCCGGATTCGTCGGTGCCGAGCCAGTGACCGTCGATGCCCGGCGGGCAGGGGGACGGCAGCTGGGTGCGGACGTCGCCCCGCGGGGTCCAGTCGGCCTCGCTTCCGCCGCGGGCCGAGACGAACCTTCCTTCCGCGAACTTCGCCCGGCCCAGGGTCGCTCCGTGGTCGAGCTGCCGCGCCTCGCCGTGCAGGCGTCCGTCGACGACATACCACGCGCGGGCGCGGGAACCGTCGGGCGCGAGGGTGAACACGCGTCCTTCGGCGATGACGCCGCGCGGGTCGCACCAACGGCCGTCGGCGGAGAGGAAGGCCGCCGGCTGCACCTCGCAGACCTGTTCCGGCGAGAAGGGCACGGGCGGCATCACGGCCCAGCCGCGGCCTTCGGCCCTGAGGCGCCGGTCAAGGGACCGGTAGTCGGGCTCCTGCTTGCCCGGCAGCCCGAACTCCTCCGAGGCGATGAAGCCCGCGACCGCGGGGAAGCGCAGGCCGCGTTCGGTGCTGACGATCAGCGCGCGGTTGCCCACGAGCAGCGGGCCCAGCGCGGCCAGCACGCAGAGCAGGGTGAGCGCGAGCAGCGACCACCAGGCGACCCTGGATTCGCGGAACCGCTCGAGGCGCCGGCGCGTGATGGGGTCGAGCAGGCTCATCGTTCGCGGTCGAACCGGATGCGCGGGTCGGCGGCCGCCACGCAGAGGTCGGAGACGATGTTGCCGAGGAGCATCGCCAGGCTGGAGAGGGTGAGGAGTCCGAGGAAGACCGGGAAGTCGCGGTGCACCATCGAGTCGTAACCGAGGAGCCCGATGCCGGGTATGTTGAACGTCACCTCGATGAGGAACGAGCCGGTGAGGAAGAACCCGAGGTTGCCGCCCACGGTGGCCGCCAGGGGGATGAGCGAGTTGCGCAGCGCGTGCACGCCGACCACGCGGCTCCACGCGAGGCCCTTCGCGCGGGCGGTGCGGACGAAGTCGGCCGCAAGGTTGTCGAGGAGGCTGTTCCGGGTGAAAAGGGTCAGGCCCGTGAAGGCCCCGACGGTCATGCAGGCGAGCGGCAGGACCGTGTGATCCAGACGGCCGGCCCAGTCCAGGCGGTCCCAGTCGAAGCCCTTGCTGGGGAACCAGCCGAGTCCGTAGGCCAGCTTGTTCCGCAGCGCGACGGCCAGGGCCAGCCCGGGCACGGAATACAGCACGATGAGCGCGTAGGAGGTCGTGCGGTCGAACGGGCCGTCCTTGCGCAGCGCCTTGGCCACGCCGAGCGGCAGGGAGACTCCGTAGGCGAGCGCGATGGAGAGGAAGCCGAACCACGCGGAGAGCGGGATGCGCGAGCCGATCTCGTCCCAGACGGGACGGTCGCTCACGGCGGAGTCCCCGAGTTCGAGCTGCAGGACTCCCTTGTAGGCGCGCCGATGCACCAGCACGCGCCTTTCTCGCGAAGGGTCGTCGGGCAGGGGGGCGTCCTCGGCCAGCCATCCCGCGGCGACCGCACCGTCGGGGGAGACGACGCGGAGCGCCCCGGCCTCGCTCCGCACCTCGAGCTTGCGCACGCCGTCCTTGGAGTCACGGTCGCGCACTTCCGCGCCCGCGCGTCCGGTCGCGGGGTCGATCCTCACGATCGTCCAGTCGGCGGGTCCGGGCCAGACACCCAGCCAGATCGCATAGGCCTCGACGAGCGGACGGTCGAAGCCGTAGCGGCGTCGGAGGTTGTCGAGCTCCTCGGGCGAAGCGGGTCCGCGGGGTCGGGAGCCGAGCGCGCTCCGCTTCTGGTCGGCCTGCTGGCGCTCCGCGATGGCCCTTTCGATGGGGCCGCCGGGCACGAACCTCGTGAAGCAGAAGGTCACGAAGGTTATGCCCACGAAGGTGAGTGGGACCAGCAGCAGACGTCGGAGGACGAAGTCGCGCATGGGGCGGTGCAAGGGCATCCCTCCCGGCGGGCTATTCAACCTTAAAGGACTCGCTTGCCCCGGCTTCACCCCGGGTCATCGTGGCGTGGTGAACGCGTTCGAAGTGCTTGGAAGGTGCCTTGCGGCCGCCGCCCTGACCCTGGGCGGGCTCCTTCTGCTGGCGCTGCTCGCATTCACCGTCCTTTTCCTGGTCCGCCTGCCGTTCAGGCACCCGACGATGGGGCCGGGCTACTGCGCAGTCCGCACGATCTGCTGGATGTTCACGAAGATCTTCTACCGTCTGAAGGTGAAGGGCCTCGAAAACGTTCCGAAGCAGGGCGGGGCGCTGCTGGTCTGCAACCACGTCTCCTACGTCGACGTCGTGATCCTCGGCGTGGCGCTCGACCGTCCGGTGCGTTTCCTGTCCTGGGAAGGCTTCGAGCGGATGCGCTCGATGCGCTGGGTCATGCGGATGATGGGCACGATCCCGGTGGCGGAGGACAGGGCCAAGGAGGCCATCCAGCGCGCGGCCGACGCCCTCAGGTCCGGCGAACTGGTCTGCATCTTCCCCGAGGGGCACGTGACGCGCAACGGAGGCGTGCAGGAGCTGCGCCGCGGCTTCGAGCTGATCGCCCGTCGGGCGGGAGCGCCGATCCTGCCCGCCGCAGTGGACGGCCTGTGGGGCTCGATCTTCAGCTTCAGCGGCGGCAAGTTCTTCTGGAAGCGGCCGAAGCACTTTCCCCGTCCGGTCTCGCTGGTGGTGGGGCGACCCTACCCGAGCGAGGAGCATCAGCGAACCCGCTTCCGTCTCCTGGAGCTGGCCTCGGAGGCCTTCGCCATGCGGCCCTCGCTCGGAGGAAGTCTGGCGCGGGAAGTGGTGCGCGGGATGGCCGCGCGGGCCGGACGCGTCGTCATCGTGGACCGCACGGCGCAAAGGCGCGAGCTGTCGGGCGCGGTGATGATCGCGCTGGCCTCGGAGTTCGCCCGGGAGGTCCGTCGGTCGACCTCCTCCGCCCGCGTCGCGGTCGTGCTGCCCCCGGGCATCGCCGCCGCCGTGGCCAATCTCGGCTGCCTCATGGCAGGCCGCGTGCCCGTGAACCTCAACTTCACCCTCGGCCGCGAGCAGGCCGCTTCCTGTCTGCGGCGCGCCGGCACCGACCTGCTCGTCACCGCGGAGGCGTTCCGAAGCAAGGTGGCCGAGAAGGCGCCCGACTTTCCCTGGGGTGACAGGGTCTGCGACATCGCGGACGTCCTCAAGTCGGCCCCCCGCTGGCGCATCGCGCTCAAGGCGGCCCTCGTGCGGATCTTCCCCGCCTCATGGACGCCGGTGCTGCTGGGCGTGCCGTCCACGGGGGGCGATGCCGAGGCGGCGCTGCTCTTCACGAGCGGCAGTTCGGGCGAGCCCAAGGGCGTGATCCTCTCCCATCGCAACCTGCTGGCCAACCTGCGTCAGATCGAGGACGCCGACATCCTTCCGGACGGCGCGGTGCTGCTCAGCAGCCTGCCGGTGTTCCACAGCTTCGGATTCACCGTCGGTGTCTGGTATGCGCTCTCGCGCCCGGTCGTGCTCGTCACCTTGCCGTCCCCCCTGGATTCCGCGGCGGCCGTGCGCGCCATCCGCGAGGAGAAGGTCACGGTGGTCGTGGGCACGCCGACCTTCCTGCGTCCCTATCTCCGTCGCGGCACCAAGGAGGATTTCGCCAGCCTCGAATGGGCCGTCGTCGGCGCGGAGAAATGTCCGCAGGACCTTGTCGACGCGTTCCGAGACCAGTTCGACGTCAGGATGCTCGAGGGCTACGGCATCACCGAGACCAGCCCCGTGCTCTCCGTCAACGTGCCCGACCGTCCCGACCCCACCGCACCGGGAGGACTCTGGACGGGCAACCTCACCGGATCCGTCGGTCGCCCGGTGATGGGGGTGGCGGTGCGGACCGTGTCGCCTGATGACGGCCGAGAGCTGCCTCCCGGTGAAGCCGGCCTCCTCGAGGTGAGGGCTCCCAACGTCTTCGGCGGCTATCTGGGGGACCCGGCGAGGTCCTCTGAGGCGCTCCGCGACGGCTGGTATCGCACCGGCGACCTGGCACGCATGGATGAGCAGGGCTTCCTGCACCTGGCCGGCAGACTCTCTCGATTCTCCAAGATAGGCGGCGAGATGGTGCCCCACGGCACGGTCGAGGACGCGCTGCGCCGCGTCATCCGGCCTGACGAATCTTCCGGACCGGCCTTCGCCGTCTCCGCTTCCAACGATCCGGTCAAGGGCGAGCAGCTCGTCGTGTTGCATGCCTGTGACATCGACCCCGACTCCGTCCGCGAGGCCCTCGCCAAGGAGGGTCTGGCGAATCTCTGGATACCCAAGGTGTTCAAGAAAGTGCCGGCCGTGCCCGTATTGGGCACCGGCAAGCTGGATTTGAGCAGGTTGCGGGCGATGGCGCAGGAGTGAGCGGTTTTGGCTCGCTTGTGGCTTGTGGGGGGTTGTTTTCCATGACGACCATGCCGAAGACCAAGAAGGCCGCCAGGAAGTCCCCTTCAGTCCGCAGTGCCAGGACGCAGAAGTCCAAGCCGTCCGCGGTGCGCCCCGTGCCGGCCAAGGCCCGGGCGGGGAAGGGCGGCGACGCCGAGGTGCGCCTCTTCAAGGACTCCGTGCTCCGCCATCTCAAGAGCACCTTCGCCCGCGACCCGGGCACCGCCACGCGCAGCGACTGGTGGATGGCCACCTGCATGGCCGTGCGCGACCAGATCCTGGAAAACTACATCGACACCCAGGCGCGGCACGCATCCCGCAACGTGCGGAGGGTCTACTATCTCTCGCTGGAGTACCTGATGGGACGGGTGCTGACCAACAATCTCGTGAACACCGGTCTCCGCGACGTGGCGACCAGGGCGCTGGCCGCACTCGGGCAGGACCTTGAGAAGATCGCGGACGAGGAGGCCGACATGGGCCTCGGCAACGGCGGCCTCGGACGCCTCGCCGCCTGCTTCCTGGACTCGATGGCTTCCCTCGACCTGCCGGCCATCGGCTACGGCATCCATTACGAGTTCGGCCTGTTCCGTCAGACCTTCGACCGGGGACGCCAGGTGGAGGTCGCGGACAACTGGCTGGCCACCAACAACCCCTGGCTGATCCGCCGACCCAACTTCCGCGTGACCGTGCCGCTGTACGGAAAGGTCGAGCATGGCGTCGACGACCGGGGCAACCACCGCGCCACCCTCGTCGGCACGCGCGACCTTGTCGGCGTGCCCTGGGACATCCCCGTGGCGGGCTTCGGGGCCGGGACGGTCCATTTCCTGCGCCTCTGGGAGTCCAAGGCCGCCACCGAGTTCGACTTCCGCGCCTTCGACCGCGGCGGCTACGTCGAGGCCGTCCGCGAACGGACCTCCAGCGAGACCGTCTCCAAGGTCCTCTATCCCAACGACAGCACCGAAAGCGGCAAGGAGCTGCGTCTCGTGCAGCAGATCTTCTTCGTCTCCTGCTCGCTGCAGGACATCCTGCGCCGCCACCGCCGGGCCAACCGGGACTTCTCGTCGCTCTCCGCCAAGGCCGCCGTCCAGCTCAACGACACGCACCCGGCGGTCGCCGTGGCCGAACTGATGCGCCTGCTGGTCGACGTCGAGCGGCTCGGGTGGGACGAGGCGTGGGGCGTCTGCCGCAAGGTCTTCAGCTACACCACCCACACCCTGCTGCCCGAGGCGCTTGAGACGTGGAGCGTGCCCCTTTTCGAGAAGGTGCTGCCCCGCCAGCTCGAGATCATCTACGAGATCAACCGTCGCCACCTCGAGGAGGTCTCCGCGCGGTGGCCGGGCGACGAGCAGGCCCAGTCCGAACTTTCCATCATCAAGGAGGGGCAGCCGAAGCGCGTGCGGATGGCGCACCTCGCCGTCGTCGGATCGCACAAGGTCAACGGCGTGGCCGAACTGCACACGCGCCTCCTCCGGGCGACGCTCTTCCCCGGCTTCGACGCCCTCTGGCCCGGGA
>JBJTIX010000190.1:0-5231 GCA_046095205.1 Opitutia bacterium | reverse complement strand
GCATCGCCTCCACGAGCGCCTCGGGCGGCCTCACCCCCGTCCTCTGGTCCGATTTCGCCAACACGAACGTCGGCGGCGTCTGGCTCGCGACGCCGGTCAGCACCGGCGGCGGCCATCTCTGGATAGGCGGCAGCTCCACGGCCAACGGCAGCACCACATGGAACGGTCTCACCGTCGGCGATGGACCGAGCATTGGCGCCAACGGCTCGAATTGGAACGCGATCGATTTCTACTCGGTCGTGAACACGGGCGGCGGTGACATGTACCTGTGGGTGGGCGACGGTTACTCTTCCGGCCTGCGGGCCTATTTCGCCAACACTTCCTCCGTCTCGACTGGCTCCGGGTCGTTCACCCTGCGGTCGGACTCGGTCTCGCCTCAGTCCGGCTTCACGTTGCCGGTCGCGACTTCGGGCACATTCACCTGGGAGCCGAACAGCGCGAGCTTCGCGGCCGCGGTGAGTCCTTTCAGCGGTCTCTTCTCCTTCACGGGCTCGACGGTGGGTTCGGTCGTGATCGGCAAGGCCGGCAACACCGCCGATGTCACCATCGCGGCGACCCCCGCCATCGCCGGTTCGCTCACCGTCTACGGCGGCAACCTCACCGTCTCCGGCAACGTCACCACCTCCGTCGCCAACGCCGCGGTGGTGCTCAAGGCCGCGTCTTCCGTCACGCAGAACGCCTCCGTCACCGTCCAGACCAACGGCGGAGACATCGTCTATTGGGCAGACTCGGGCGGCGTCGGCTCGGGCAACCGCGGCATCCTGATCAGCGACAGCTCCGTCCTCGATTCGCGTACCGCCGCGGACCGGGCAGCGACGACGCACACCACCGGGGGCGGCACGATCGTCCTCGGGGGCGGGAGCACGACCGCGACTTCGGCGAAGGGCACGACCATCCCGACCGGCTACGCGCTGAACTATACCGGCACGCCGGCTGGCCTGATGATCGGTTCCTACAACGCCGCCGTCGGCCACAATGCCAACGTCCGGATGTATTCCGGGGGCGGCGACGTTGTCTGGCGGGGCAAGAGCACCCAGAACGTCGTCAACCTGACAATCGGGATCTCCGCCTTCGAAGGGGTGACCGTGAATGCCGGCACGACGGGCGACATCACCATCGACGGCGTGGCGGTCGGCAACACCACCGCCGCCGGCATGGATATCCACGGTTGGCGCACGGGCGTCGCGAGCAGCAGCTACCTGACCGTCGACGGGGATATCCTCTTCACCAGCAGCGGTACCGGGGCCACCACCAACGTAGGCACGCAGTTAGGGTCGTCCGCGGGCTTCCCGATAATCCTGGCGGCTACGGGCAGCGGTTCGGTGACGGTCAAGGGCGTGACCTCGGGGACCTTCTCTGATATCACCATCACCGACGTCCAGTTCCTTTCCGGTTCCGGTTCTGTCTCGGTGTTGGTCGATCGCGCGGCCGGCAAGCTGACTATTGGCGGTACGAACGCCACCGCGAAGCTGGGCCAGGCCGCCGGCTCGGTCGTGACGTCATCCTCGGCTGCCGTCCTCCTGAGTGCCGACGTCTTCGACGTCAATTCGACGAACGGCCTCGCCATCAACACCACCGGCTCGGTCGAGCTCACCTCCTTCAACGCCACAGGTTTCACCGCGGCGGCCTCCTTCTCGCGCCTGGATGTCGGCCGCGCGGTTTCGTCCGCGGCGAACTCCATCTCCTCCTTCACGCTTGGAAAGACGACGAACACGCAGGCCGTGACCGTGACGGCCGGCGGTGTCAACGCCCTTGGTCCCGTCCGCGTCTATGGGTCGAATCTGACGATCGGCGCCCCGCTCCGCACCGACGCAGCCTCGGCGGAGATCCTGCTGCAGGGCACCGGCTTTGTGCAGACCTCGGTCAACCTGACCACCACGGGGTCGGCTAGCCCGATCCGCCTGCTCGCCGGTTCTTATGTCCACGCCACCGCGGCCTCGACCTGGCGAACCTCCGGTAGCGACGTCCTCGTCGCCGCGAACACCGACGGCACGGGCGGGGGCTATATCTACGGCACCGGCGACCAGAGCATCATCACCTCCGGCGGCGCGGTCACGTTGGCCGGCGGCAATGCGACCGGCTTGGGCTACGCCGAGGGCATGACCACCGCAACCGTCGAAGGGATCCGCTATTGGGCCGCCCTGAGCATCGACACCAGCGTCAAGACCGGCGGCGTCTCGACCGGCGGCGGCGACATCATCTTGCGCGGCCGCAGTTTCACCTCTTCGACCAATGGCTACGGCGCCTGGGGCGTGGGCGTCGATACCACCACGACCTTCGACTCCGGCACGGGCACCATCCGGCTCGACGGCATCAGCCAGTCTGCCAGTGGCGACGCCTACAACATGGGCGTACGTCTCCTCGGCAACGCCAGCATGACCTCGGCGTCGACCTCGGCGACGGCGATCCATCTTTCCGGAACCGGGGGTTCGGCGGCGTCCAGTTATTCCGGCGGCCAGGGCCTCCGTCTCACCGGCACGGCCAACCTGCTCACCGCGACCGGCGCCGGTGGGGGCATCAAACTTTCCGGGACGCCCGGCTCCGAGGTTTGGGCGGTCGTCTTCGAGGGCGGCTCCATCTTGGCCGCATCCGGACCGATTTAACTTTCCGGCACGACGGCCAATTCCTACGTCTACCTGCGGAACACCCCGACCCTTGGCTTCAAGGCCGGGACGGCGGTGACCGCCAGCTCGTCGAACATCCTGCTCTCGTTCTTCGATGCCGACTGGGGCGGGTCGAGCAACCCCATCATCGCGACGACGGGCTCGTTCACGTTCCGTCCGTCCGGCACCTCCTTCAATCGGGCGGTGGCCAGCAGTTGGTTCAACCTGCCGACCACGCTGTCCGGACTTACGGTCGGCAGCGCGACCAACACCTCCGGCGTCCTGGTCCAGGCCAACCTGACCGTCCAAGGCCCTGTGACTCTCCAAGGCGGCAACGTCTACGTCTACAACTCGATCAGCGCGGCGGGGGACATCCTGTTGGATGGTGACACTGGCTCAAATCTGGTCCTCAACACCCACGGCGTCTTAGTCGAGGCCGCGGTGAGCACCACGGCGGCGTCGAACGGCAACATCACCCTCACCGGCCGAGGAGGCAATACCAGCTTCAACCACGGGGTCTATTTGAACACCTCGGGCACGTTGACGGCGGGCGGCAGCGGCTCCATCTCGGTCACCGGCATCGGCGGCGCCAACGCAAACAACCATGACTACGGCATCCTGGCTTATTCCAATCTCACGACCACCACCGGTTCGATCACCCTGAACGGCACCGGTGGTGGAACCGGGGCTGGCACTTACAATCGTGGCATCTGGCTGGCGAACAGTCCGGTGATCAAGTCTACGACCGGCGTCGTGACCCTCATCGGGACGGGCGGCGTCGGCGCCAACTCCGAGGCGATCTACGTCCATGACAGCAGCACGGTGACAATCGGTGCGGCCACCCAGTCGGGCGACATCACCCTGCGCGGCAATTCGGTGCTCATCGGCACGAGCACCGTGAACATCCTCACTTCCGGGGGCCTCACCATCGAGCCGCTTGGCGCCAGTTTCGCCAGTTCACTGAGTACCCAGAAGTTCACCCTGCCGGCGCTCCTGGCCTCCGCCACGCTGGGTAAAGCCGGCAACACTGCTGACATCACCGTCACGAGCGCGATCGCGACCTCAGGTGCGATCACGGTCGCCGGCGGCGCAGTGGCGCTCAACGGCGCGCTGTCGAGCACCGGGGGTGACATCGGCATCACGACATCCGCGCTGACCGGTTCCGTCGGCATCACCATCCCCACGGGCAAGACGCTCACGATCACGCAGTCCGGCACGTCGACCTTCGGCGGCGCGATCTCCGGCGGCGGCAGCCTCCTCAAGGCTGGCGCTGGCACGCTCGCCCTTTCCGCTTCCTCCGGCTTCACCGGCACGACGACGGTCTCCGCCGGCACCCTGGCCCTCGGCGGCGGCGGCACTTCGGGCTGGCTGACCGGCACGACTTCGATCGCCGTCGACGGCACGCTCCAGATCTGGCGCTCGGACGACGTCACGCTGTCCCTGCCGCTCAGCGGCACGGGCACCGTCGAGGTGATGGGCGCCTACCGTCCGCTCTTCAGCAGCTACCTGACGACCACGGCGCAGACCGTTGCCTCGAATACGACCGTCGCCGAGGTCCTGCGCCGGATCACCGGCGGCCAGCTTGGCGGAAGCAGCATCACTAGCGCTCCTTCGAACGCGGCTGCTTATCAGGTGGCTTTCGACCCGGTCGCGAACGTCGGCCGTTTCCAGCTCCAGTTCTGGGACACTTCCTACGTCAAGACCGTCTTCGTGCGCCTCGTCCAGAACGGCACGAATGTCCAGGCCCTCGTCGACCAGGCCAGCCCTTACGTCAGCGGCACGGCTTACACCACGCTTGGTTCGAATCTGCTCGGTCAGAACATGGAGACCGCGTCCGGCATCACTTACTCGATGCCGCTGGCCACCAGCCTGGCCGGCACCGGTTATGGTGCGGGACGCATCGACGTCGCCAGCAAGACGACGCTCTCCGACATCGGTTCCTTCACGGGCACGCTCCGGCTGACGACCGCGACCGAGACCGGCACCGGATCCGTCGTCTACACCCGTACCATCCCCGGCGTCCTGGAAGTCACGTCCGGCTTCGGCGCGATCTCCAGTGTGGTCAATAACGGCCTGCTGTATCTCAACCAGGCTGCGAACACGACCCTGCCCAACGCCATCACCGGCACCGGCGGAGTCGTCAAGCTCGGCGCCGGCAACACCACGTTCGCCGCCGCCGCTTCCTTCACCGGCGAGACCACCGTCGTCGCGGGCCGCCTGACGCTGCAAGGCGCCTACGGCTCCTCCGTCCACACCATCCTCTCGGGTGCGACCCTCGCCCTGGACACCGCCACCGATCGGGATTATGCCACCGCGACCTTCCGTGGCACCGGAACGTTGGTGAAGGCGGGCGCCGGCCGGGCCACCTGGGGTTCCTCCGTCGCGACCTTCGCGCTCGGCTCCGGCGCGCTCATCGACGTCCAAGGCGGGACCCTGACCGGCAACAGTAACGAGGTCTGGACAAATAATCTCGCCGATCTGAACGTCGCCTCGGGCGCCACGCTGGCCATCGCCGACGGCGCTGTCCGCCTCGACGCCTTGACCGGCGCGGGCGACGTCACCGTCGGCGTCGCCGGTGGCCTCGGCTCGCTTACGCTCGGCGTCGACAATCATACCGCGGGCACCTTC
>JBJTIX010000189.1:0-1117 GCA_046095205.1 Opitutia bacterium | reverse complement strand
GGTCACCGAAGCCCCAGATCGTGCCGGAGAGCCCCAGCGTGACCGAGGTGATGTCCTTGCCGTCTCCGCCCCAGGCCGCCTCGCCCGTACGCGCCCACAGGAAGCTGCTGGCGCCGGGAATCTTGGCGTAGCCGGTGCCCTTGCCCTCGACCCATTCCTGTGCGACCGTGGAGACGGTGGTCCTGCCGATGACGTACTGCGATTCAAGGTGGAGGTGCAGGGCGGCGCGGACGACCCGGCGTCCCTTCAGCGGCGCGGGGTCGAAGTCGATGAGGAAGAACTCCTGCGTGCCCTTGAGCTTGAGCCTGGGTGCGGCGCCGTTGTTGCCCTCGCGCTCCGAGCGGAAGGAGGAGATCCAGAGGTCACGGCTGACCTCGACGCGCATGGGTGCCGGGGCAGCCGTCGCATGAAGGCAGAGTCCGAGCGCGGCTAGCAGCGCCAGGGGCAGGGGGTTCCTCATGGCTCCAATCAAAGCCCGTCCTGCGGGCATTCCAACCGAAAGATGGTCAGCGAGGGGCCTCAAAACCGGCTTCCCGTCGCCCCGTGCCCCGCGTGGAGGTCAGGCGGTCTCCCAGGTCTTTCCGGACGGGCTCCGCGAGCGCGGACAGACGTGCCACGACTTCGGGGTGCCGGGCGGCCAGGTCGCGCGTCTCGCCGGGGTCGTCCCTCAGGTTGAAGAGCGAGAGCGGCAGCAGCGCCACCTTCTGCCCGTGACGGCTCGCGATGGCGTCCATCGAGGAGTCCGTGATGGGCCTGGGCACGTAGGTGCCGTGTCCGGAGGGTTTGCCGCCGCGGCCCGGAGCCCCGATGTTCGTCAGGTAGGGGTGCGCGAAGTGGAGCTTCCATTCGCCCGACCTGACCGCATGCAGCTCCTCGCCGGCGTAGAAGAAGAGCGCCTCCTGGGTCGGACGAAGGTCCCGGCCCTCGATCAGCGCCAGAGCCGAGCGGCCGTCGATCCTGAGTCCGGGTGCCTTGCCGCCCAGCGCCTCGATGAGCGTCGGTAGAAGGTCGATGGACATCCAGGGCGTGTCGCAGGCCTTGCCCGCGGGCACGCGGCCCGGCCAGCGCACGATGAGCGGCGAGCGCACGCCGCCCTCGAAGCAGGTGAGCTTGCCCT
>JBJTIX010000188.1:0-3803 GCA_046095205.1 Opitutia bacterium | reverse complement strand
CCCAAGGATAGCTGCCCACCCACCCCAAAACGGCCTGATCCAAGATCTTGTCGCCGGAGGTACGAATAAGGGTTGGCCTTCCCAATAATCCCAAAGAATCAACCCCTATAAGCATGTTAATCTCTGAAAAGACGGCTTTTGATGACTTTAAAATGGGATTATCCACCACTTCTATGGTAATAGGCTTAAACTCCTGATTGGTGTTGGATGAGACCCTGCAGATAAAAGAGCGGGGTTTTAAGGCATCAAGTGGGGCTTTAGTGGAGGAGAAAGTCGATAAAATGTCCCCATTTAGGACATTAATGGCATCTCGTGGGGCGGTAATTTTTGAAAAGTCGTTATCGAATGGGAGTTCCGGCCGCTTACCAGGCTCGAATCTCAGGACGGGTCCAAACCCAGGAAAAGGGGAATCCTCGGGTCTGAGCTGATACCCCCCGGAGGCACTTTGGGATGCGGGGGAGGAAGGAAGAAATGCAAGGGACTCGTCCAGCAGGGTGGTGCGGATCGCAAGGGGGTCGTCCGCGGAGAGAAGGACGACGCCGCCATCGGCCTTCACGGGCACCGGTTGCCTGACGGCGCCCGGCTTGAAGAGGACCATGGAGAGAAGGAAGGCCGCGAGGCCGGCGAGCAGCGCCGTGCGGGTGAGCGGCGGCATACGGCCGCCGGCCAGATTCCGGATGACTCGCAGCGCGCGCACGGCTCAGTTGCCGGAAGGGCGCTCGGCGATGGTCACCCTCGCCAAGGAGCCCCTGCCCTCCCGCAGGTAGGACAGGACGACGATTTCGCCGGGCTTCCGGCGGGAGATCGCGAGACGGAGGTCGTTCCATCCGCCCTGAAAAGGCCGGCCGTCGACCGCCACGATGATGTCCCCTGCTCGCAGCCCGGCCTTGGCGGCGGGCCCGGTGGGGATGGCGGAGGTGATGCGGGCGGCGCTGCCGCGGCCAAGGGAAAGCTTGGACACCTCGTCGGCCGGAACGTCCTCGCCCTGGACGCCGATCATGCCGCGCACGACCTTGCCGGTGTTGGCGAGATCGAGGGCGATGCTGAGCATGAGGTTGGAGGGGATGGAGAAGCCGATGCAGATGTTGCCGCCGCCCCCGTCGGTGCGAATCATGGTGTTCATGCCCACGATGCGCCCCTCGGTGTCGATGAGAGGCCCGCCGGAGTTGCACTGATTGATGGCCGCGTCCGTCTGGATGAAGTCCTGGAAGGCCAGGTCCGCCTGAGTGGAACGGCCCGTGGCCGAGACGATGCCGGAAGTCACGGTCATGCCGACTCCGAGGGGGTTGCCGATGGCGAAGACCACGTCGCCCACCCGCGCCTTGTCGCTGTCGGCGAAACGCGCGTAGGGAAGCCCGCGTTCGGCCACCTTGAGCACGGCGACGTCGGTGCCGTCGTCGACGCCGAGCACGCGGGCGCGCAGCTGACGGCCGTCGGAAAGCTGGACGAAGGCCACCTCGGCGACGCGGTCGTCGTCGAGCATCACGACGTGGCGGTTGGTGACGACATATCCGTCGGGATGGATGATGGTGCCGGAACCGAGGCCGCGCGGCACGAGGGTCTCGCCGGTCTTGCTGTCGGTGATGACCTTGCTGGGGTCGATCCGGCCGCGGAAGCGGCGGAGGACGGATTCGGGCACGGCCTCGGCCGTGCGGATGCTCACGACGGCCGGCATCACCCGGTCCAGCATGTCCGCATGGCTTGCGCCGGGACGGGTCCGGTCAAGGGGCCGGGGGTCGGATTCGAACTTGATGGCACCCAGCGCGATGGCCGGGCCCAGTGCGAGCATGGCTATGAGGCGGAGCATGGACGCATCCTAGGCGCAATGCCCGCCTATGCAAGCGACCTCAGCGGGCCATCGTGAAGCCCCCGTCGGGGGGGGAGGGCTCGGCCTCGTCCTTGTCCCGGTTGAAGCGCATGGAGAAGAGACGGGTGACGCCCTTCTCCTGCATGGTCGCCCCGAAGATGGCGTCGGCGGCGGACACGGTGCGCTTGTTGTGGGTGATGACCAGGAACTGGGAGTATTTCGTGAACTCGTGCACGATGTCCGTGAAGCGGCCGACGTTGGTGTCGTCGAGGGGCGCGTCGAGCTCGTCCAGCACGCAGAGGGGGGACGGCTTCACCATGTAGATGGCGAAGAGCAGCGCGACGGCCGTCATGGTCTTCTGGCCGCCCGAGAGCAGGAGGATGGTGCGCAGCTTGGTGCCGGGCGGCTGGGCGATGATGTCGATGCCGCTCTCGAGGGGGTCCTCCGCCTGGACGAGCTGGAGGTCCGCGGTGCCGCCCACGAACAGGCGCTCGAAGGTGAACTTGAAGTTCTTGCGCACCTGCTCGAAGGTCTCGGTGAAGAGCTGGAGCGAGGTCTGGTTGAGCTCCTCGATGGCCTTGGTGAGCTCCTCCTTGGACTTCCAGAGGTCGTCGCTCTGGGCCGTGAGGAAGCCGTGGCGCTCGCGCAGGGAGGAGTATTCCTCGACCGCGACGAGGTTCACCGAGCCCATGCCGGAGATGCGTTCGCGCAGGTCGGAGATCTCGCGGACGAGCGGGGGCCAGTCGGCCGACTCCAGGGCGGCCAGGTCCTCGGCGGTGGGATCGGCGCGGCGGGCCGGCGCGCGCGGCGTGGCGGCCGAACCTTCGCCGTCCTCGGCCTCGTCGAGGTCCTCGAGGGCGGAGAGGCCCTCGGGCTCGCCGTCGGCCAGCCAGAGCTGGAGGCGCCAGTCGACCTCCGAGACCTCGAGCTGATGCTCGGTACGGACCTTCTCGGCGATGAACCCGCACTGCGAGCCCTGCTCGGCCAGCGAGACTTCCAGGGTCTTCAGCCGGGACTCGGCGTCGCGCAGCCGGTCGCGGTCGGCGCCCAGCACGCGGTCCTCGGATTCCAGCTCGGCGTCGATCCGGGAGAGTTCGCTGCGGCGTTCGGCGAGGTCGGTGGCGGCGGTCTCGGCCTGCACCCGCAGCTGTTCCGCACGGGCACGGGCGGCGACGGCCTCGGCGCGCAGTTCGGCGATGAGCCGCTCGTTCTGCGCGGCCTCGTTGCGGCGGGCGGCGGACCGGGCGGAGGCCTCGGCGCGGCGGGACTCGAGGTCGGCCATCTCCTTGCCGACGGTCTCAAGCCTCTGGAGCTGTTCGGCGCGGGAGAGACGCACGTCCCCCAGGGCGTTGCGGCGGGCCTCGACCTCCTGGCGGCGGGCCTCCAGGGACGACTCCGCCTGCTGGATGTCGGAACGCACGCGGGCCACGTCGGCGTCGCGGGCGGCCAGGGCCTCCTGCGCGCGGTCGCGTCGGGCGAGGGCGTCGGTCTGGGCGACATCGAGTTCGGAAAGCTGCTTCTGCTCGCGCGCGATGCGGTCCTCGACGGCCGCCAGCGCCCCGCGCGCGGTGCGCTCGTCGGCCTGGGCCACCGAGAGCTCCTGGGAGGCCCGGTCGACGGCCTCGCGGCGCGAGGCGGCGGCGGACTCGGAGGACTCGATGTCGCGCTGAAGGCCGAGGGCCTTCTCGTTGAGGGCGGTGAGACGGTCGTTCTCGGACTCGAGCGAGGCCCGCGAGGACCTGATTTCGGACGCGCGGGAGAAGACGCCGGAGGCGGACCCCGCGGACTTCCGGGGACGTCCCGCGAAGACGAGGCCGCGGCGGTCGACGAGGTCGCCGTGGGGGGTGGCCACGAGGAAGAAGTCGAAGGAAGGGTTGCTGCGCCACCAGCGCACGAACTCGCCGAGCGAGGCGCAGACGTGGCAGCCGTCGAAAAGGTTGGCGACCAGACGCGCGTGGGCCGGCGACTTGGGCTTCACGGCCGAGGCGGCGGGCCT
>JBJTIX010000187.1:0-2449 GCA_046095205.1 Opitutia bacterium | reverse complement strand
GCAGCGCGAGGTGGTCGTGCTCAAGACCTGGGGTGAACTGACTTTCGACCAGATCGGCGAGCAGCTCGCCATTTCTCCAAACACCGCGGCCTCCCGGTGGCGCTATGCCATGGAGGCCCTCCGCAGACTCATCACCGCCCGATCCCATGCCTGAACCCGAAAACGACATCGAAAGCGCGCTGGCCGCGCTGAAGCCCCGCGCCCCGGGGCCCGAGGTCGCCCGTGCCGTCGCCCGCGCGCTCGACCCGGCTGCCGAATCCCGGGGCGGGGTGCTGCTCTGGTTCTCCGGCCTCGCCGCCGCGGCCTGCCTCGCGCTCGTCTTTCTCGTTCTGCCCGAAGAGGAGGCGCAGCTCGCCCCCTTCGCCGTCACTTCCGAATCGTCCATCAGGACGGGCAACTCCGTCGCGGCGGACAAGGTTTTTGCGGACGCCGCTCCCGCCGCGCGCTCCGCACCCCCGGCCGCATCGGCCGGCGGCGTAGGCCTCGGCGCCGCCGCTCCCGCGAAGGCCATGGCCTCCGTTGCGCCCGAGGCGCAGTACCGGCTCGCCGGAGCGACCCGTTCGCCCGCCCGCCTCGAGCTGCTCGAACCCATGCGCCTCCGCGACGGAACCTATGTCCGTCCCGTCCGGCTCCGCCGTGAACTCGCCACGCACTGGGAGGACGCCGGTTCGGGCGCCCGGCTCGTGCGCTACCGTCCCGAGGAGTCCACGCTCCTCCTGCCGCTCGAGACCTACTGAGACAGGACATCCCCTTCCATCCGCCCCCGCTTCACACCAACACCGCCATGTCGCTCCGACACCTCCCGATCCACATGCTCCTCCTCGCCGGCCTGATCGGCCCGGCGCGCGCCGCCGACGAACCGCCGGCCGCCAAGCCGCAGCCCGCGGCCAAGGCCCCCGCGCCCGACGCCTACGCCGGACTCAACGCCCTGCCGCCCACCGATGAGGAGCGCGCGGCCCTCGGCGACCGCCTTCCCGCCGGCGCCGGCCTGCGCGTGGGAGTCGTCGACCCCGACGGCCCCGCCGCCGACCAGCTGCAGCCGGGCGACGTCCTCATCCGCCTCGACGACCAGCTCCTGGTCAACTTCGACCAGTTCCGCTCCCTCGTCCAGCTGCGCAAGCCGGGCGACACCGTGAAGTTCTCCGTCCTCCGCAACGGCTCCGCCATGACCGTGCCCGTGCGGCTCGGAGTGCGCCCGGCGGGCGTCGAGGCGAAGCAGTCCCGCTCGCGCGCCGTCGCCCCGGCCGACGCCCTCCGCCAGGATTCCTCGTCCGGCCGCACCGTCCAGATCGGCCCCGGCTTCGTCATCAACATCGGGCCCGGCTCGGTGACCCTCCCGCCCGAAGTCATGCGCCAGCTCGAGGAGCTGCAGTCCCGCGGACTCGTCGACGTGCAGCCCGGCGCGCCGGTCTCTCCGGCCGCCCGCGCCAAGCGCGCGCCGGCAGCCGTGACGGCCGCCCCCGGCGTCTCCACCTCGCGCTCCTACTCCTTCAGCTTCGGCTCCGGCGCGAGTTCCAGCTCGCAGACGCACCTCTCCGACGGCGAGGGCTCCGTGTCCCTCGTCGAGGCCGACGGAAAGCGCAGCGCCACCGTGAAGGACGCGCAGGGCAAGGTGCTCTTCGAGGGCGAGATCACCACGGAGGAGCAGCGCGCGAAGCTGCCCACGGACGTCCAGCGCCGGCTCAAGGCCGCCGAGGGCGGCGTCTTCACCGTGCCCGGCGCTCCGACCGCGCCCAAGGCGCCCGCCGCGCCCGCCGACCAGAAGGCGCCCGCCAAGAAGTACGATCCCAAGAAGGGGGCCTGAGTCCGCTCAGCGCGGCGGCCCCTTCTTCTTGGGTGCGCCCTTCTTGCCCGCCTTGCCGCCGGGGCCTTCGCCCATCCCCTTCGAGAACGAGGGGTCGGGCGTGCCGCGGTGGGCGCGAGGGATGAAAGGCCACTCCTCCGTCAGCACGTAGTAGTAGGTGCCCTTGGGGAATTCCGGCGTCGGTCCCGTGCGTCCCCCGAACTCGTCGAGGTCGCCCGAGCCGGCGACGTATTCGTAGTCCAGGCCGAACGAGCCGTCAGGCTGGCCCGAGGGCGCGTCGGCGCCGCCGGGACGCGAGGTCTTCTTGAGGCGGTAGCTGCTCCTCATCGCGCGCACCGGGCTCGACGCATCTTCGGCCTTGGCCGGGGCGTAGACCGCGTAGACCGGGTAGCCGTCGGCCGCCCAGCCCACGTGCGTCATCTTCTTCTCCCCGCCGGAGAGCCGCTCCATGAGCAGCGTCGGCAGTCCGTGGTAGTGGTAGGCGCCGTTGGGCTGCACGTGCGCGTGGCTCGTGTCGAGCCCGAGTCCCGTGCGGATGCGGGGCGTCGTGCCCATCTCGGTGTTGCTGACCAGCGCCTCGTAGCGCCAGGGCGAGGAGCGGTCGCCGTCCGGGTAGATTTCGGCCGTGCCGGGGTCGAAGACCAC
>JBJTIX010000186.1:0-14810 GCA_046095205.1 Opitutia bacterium | reverse complement strand
GCGCTGACGCCCAACCCGGGCAACGCCCCCGCGCGGGCCGCCGCGAAAAGGTGCTGCTGCGCGAGGCCGGCGCCCGCACCGAAATGCACGCGCCCGAACTCCTCCATGCGCGCGGCGCTCCACCCCCTGAGCCCGTAAGCGGACGAAAGCGTCTGCACGATCCACGTGTCGACGGGAAAGGACTCGAGCCGGCCGAAGCCGAAGAGCGCGACGCAGGCCGCGACCTTCGGACCCACGCCGGGCAGTCCGCGCAGACGCTCGAGCAGCGCGGGGGTCTCAAGCCGCGACCATTCGGCGGCCCAGTCGGGACGCGGCGCGAGCGCGCGCGCCACGCCGCGGACGTAGGCGGCGCGGTATCCGAGGGCGCAGGCCTTGAGCGCGGCGTCGTCCGCCGCGGCGAGGGCGGTCCAGCCGGGCAGGGCGAGATGGCCGGCCCCCACGGGCGACCCGAAGCCGCGCGCAAGCGCGGCCACCATGCCGCGTATCTGCACGATGCGCTTGTTGGAGCTGCACAGGAAGCACAGGAGCGCGTCGGAAGGTTCCTGACGAAGGATGCGCAGGCCGGGGTACGCTTCCATGGCCGCGCGCAGCACGGGATCCGACCGCCACGGAAGGGAGTCAGCGAGCCGCTCCTGCTCTCCCGCCGCGTCGAGGTAGCGCAGCAGCGCCGCCTCGACTCCGGAATCGGCCTCCAGACCGCGCCACTCGACCGACTCGCCGGAGGACCTGAGCGTCGCGACATGACGGCCGAATACGCCCGTCCATTCGCCCGACGCGCCCTGCGTCCAACGGAAGGACTGCCCGCCGTCGAGGACTTCCGCCAGCGATGCGGGCGAAAGGCCGCGAGCGAGCGGCAGCCTGCGCCAGGGAGTCCAGGCGGCCGAAGCCATGCCTATCGCAGGTCGTCAGGAGTGCCCCACAGGAAACTGTGGCGGGCGGCCAGAACCTTGCCCGACTGGTCGGCGACGGAGATCCTCCAGGCGATGGGCCGCCATCCGTCGGGGCCGGCCTGGGCTCCGGTCAGACCCACGGCGTATTCGCCCAGGGGCGCGGAGGGGCGGCGGGTCAGCGGAAAGGCGTGACGTTCGGCGGGGACGCCTTCCTTGCGCACCACCTGGACGACGAGCGACGAGCCGGCCGGCGGGTCGAAGGCGAGCTGGACGAAGAAGTAGTGCCCCTCGCGGGACTTGGGATCGGTCCGCAGCGAGACATGGATGCCGTCCTCTTCCGGACGACCGAAGGTGTCGCCGACGCGGGCCGTGTCGGCGGCCGTGCGACGCTTCTCGGCCAGCACCGTGATGCCGGGCGATTCGACTCCGCGTTCGGGAAGACGGTCGCAGCCGCAGACGAGCAGGGCCGCGAAGGCGGCCGTCGGCAGCAGGCGTCCGCCCATGCGGCTCACTTCTTGGCCTTCTTCTTACCGGCGGCGGCGCGGGCGGCCTTGATCCGATCCTTGCGGCGGTCGAGGTAGGCGCGGCGGCGGCGGCGCTTGATGACCTGGTTGTACTGGTGTCCCATGGGCCAATCCTCCCCCGCGGAACACGTGGGTCAAGGCGAAGGTTGGGGACGTCCCCCCTGGCTGCCTGGGCAGGGATCGAACCTGCGACCAAGTGATTAACAGTCACCTGCTCTACCGCTGAGCTACCAGGCAGTGCGGAGGAAGGTGAATAAAGGCAAGGGTCGGGCTGGGCTGTCAAACAACAAAACCCGAACAAACGATACCTCTGGACACCCCTTGAAGGCGGGCTTTCCTCGAACTCCGCCTCGATTGCCATGCGCTGGACCCGAATACCCGAGACACCGAACGCAGGTACGGGAGGTCCGTTCGTGGGAGTCACGGGCGAGGCGCTGCTCTGCGCCGGCGGTTCCAACTACCCCGACCGTCCGGGCTGGGAGGGCGGCCTCAGGAAATGGCACGACGAGGTGTGGGCCCTGGCCACGCCGCGTTCGCGCAAATGGTCGTGCGTCGGCAAGCTGCCGCGTCCGATGGGCTACGGCGTGGCCGTGAGCGTGCGGCAGGGGATGCTCATCGTGGGCGGCGCCGATCCGCACCGTCACCATCCCGACTGCTACGTCCTCTCACTGGAGGACGGCGAACTCAAGGTGCGGCCCGTCCCCGTCCTGCCCCGGCCCCTCGCCTACGCGGCAGGCGCGCTGGTCGGCAGCAAGGTCATCGTCGCCGGCGGCACCGAGCGGCCCGACGCCTCGAGCGCGTCCTCCTCGGCCTACGCGCTCGACCTCGCCAATCTCAACGCGGGCTGGAAGGAGCTGCCCCTGTGCACCGGCGGCGGACGCATGCTCGCGCAGGCGGCCGGCACCAAGGACACCTTCTACCTTTTCGGCGGAGTCTCGCTTTCGCCCGGAGCCAAGGGCGTCGAACGCCGGCTGCTCTCCGACTGCCACGCCTTCACGCTCGGCAAGGAATGGCGGCGCATCGCGCCGCTCCCCGCGCCCCGCGCCGGCGCGCCCTCGCCCTGCCCCGTCTTCGGCGACCGCGTGCTGGTGCTCGGCGGCGACGACGGAAGCCTCTCCGGCAAGGTCGAGCCCTCACGTCATCCCGGCTACGGCAAGGGCGTGCTCTCCTATTCGAGGATGGCGGACGGATGGAGCGAGGACGGCCAGGGCTCCTGCGCCCTGCTCTCCACGGGCTGCGCCCCGTGGGGCGGAGGTTTCGCGGTCTCCAACGGCGAAGCCCGGCCGTTCGTGCGCTCCCCCGAAGGCTGGCTGATCCGGGAGGAGTGAGGTTGGTGGTTGGCGAGGCGGGACCGGGGCTCTAATAAAAACCCCGATGCCCCGCCCCAGCGCATTCCGCCGCCTGCTTGTCGTCACGCTGACGGCCCTGCTCACCCCGGCGCACGCCGGAGCCGAGGCCCTGCCCGACCTGCCCGACCCGCTCGGCCGCGGAGGCATGGCCGCCGTCACCGTGCTGGACGACAAGGGACAGGAGGCGATCCTCGCCGCGGGCGGATGCAACTTCCCCGACGGGCCGCCCTGGGACGGCGGAACCAAGCGCTACTACCGCGACGTTATGCTGCTGAGCCGGAACGGGGCCGTCTGGACATGGAGGAAGGTCGGCGAGCTGCCCAGGGCGGTGGCGTACGCGGCCTACGCCGTGACGCCCGACCGCAAGTCGATGGTGATCGCAGGCGGTTGCGACGAGAAGGCCCACCATGCGGAGGTCCTGCGCGTCGGCGTCGGCGGCGAAGTGTCAACGCTCGCTCCGCTGCCCGGCCCGCGCGCGTTCGCCGGACACGCTTACGACGTACGGCGACTGGTGATCGTCGGAGGATCCGACCATCCCGACGCCACCTCCTCGACGCTGGAGGCGGTCGAGCTTGATCTGGGCGCCACCATGAGGCCCTGGGAAACGCGGAAGGAGCTCGGCACCTGGGGCATCCTGCCCTTCGTCGGCCTCTTCTCCGACGGCCTGCTCATCGGCTCGGGCTGCGCCCTGAAGGCGCAGGACGGCAAGCCGTTCAGAGTCTACAGCTCCTCCCTGCTGCTCAGCGCCAAGGAGGGAGCCGCCAAGTCCGAACTCGCCCGTCCCATCGTCGCCGCGGCCGGCCCCGGCGTGCGCTGCGGGAAACATCTGCTCTTCGTGGGCGGCGACGACGGCAGCCACTACCCCCGCCCGCCCAAGGACCATCCCGGCCTCTCCCGCGACATCATCGCCTTCGACGGAGTCAGGATGCGCAAAGTCTGCACCTGGCCGGGGCCCGTCGTCACCGCCCCGCTGCTGCGCCTGGGCGACAGTCGTGTCACCGTGGGCGGAGAGAACCGCCCCGGACACCGCACCGCGAAGGTCAGCTCATGGACGATTCCGGAGGAGTTCAGATGAACGGCACGGCTCCCCGGACCGCCTGGCTCGCGGTGGCGCTGCTCATTCCGGTGGCGCTGCTCAACTACCTCGACCGGCAGCTCATCGCCACGATGCAGAAGTCGATCATGGAGGATGTCGCCGGCTTCGGCGGAGCGGACCGGATGGAGAAGTGGGGGCACATGCTGGCCTGGTTCAAATGGACCTACGCCCTGGCGAGTCCGCTGGCGGGCCTGGTCGCCGACCGCTTCAGCCGTCGCTGGGTGATCTGCGCCAGCCTCTTCATCTGGTCGGCCGACACCTGGGCGACCTCGCTGGTGACGACCTACGACCAGCTCCTGATCACCCGCGCCGTGATGGGGCTGAGCGAGGCCTTCTACATCCCCGCCGCGCTGGCGCTCATCGCCGACCACCATGCGGCCGGGACGCGCTCACGCGCCGTCGGCCTGCACCAGGTGGGCATCTACGCCGGCGTCATGCTGGGCAGCCTCGGCGGGTTCGCGGCGGACCATCCCGCCATCGGCTGGTCGGCCTCCTTCGCCTTCCTCGGGGGACTCGGCGTCATCTATGCCGTGCCCCTGCTGCTGCTCCTGAACGAGACGCGGCGCGCCGGCGAAGCCGAGCAGGCGCCCGTATCCGCGTCCGTGAAGGAGCTGCTGGGCAACCGCAACTTCCTCCTCCTCCTGGCCTACTTCACCCTGCCGGCGATGGCCGGATGGGTCGTGCGCGACTGGATGCCCAGCGTGCTGCAGAAGGAACTCAGGCTCACGCAGGGGCTCGCCGGCTTCAGCGCGGTCATCTGGTGGCAGGGGGCGGCGGTGCTGAGCGCGATCGCGGGCGGCTGGCTCGCGGACCGGCGGATGCGCGCCTCCGACCGGGGGCGCATCCAGGTCAGCGCGATCGGCATGATGCTGATCATCCCCGCGATGCTGGGAGTCGGCCTGGTCATCGACCGCGGCTCCCTCGTCATGGCCATCGGGTTCCTGATGCTCTTCGGCCTGGGGTGGGGCCTCTTCGACTCCAACAACATGCCCATCCTGGCGCAGATCACGCGGCCCGGCCTGAGGGCCACCGGCTACGGCCTGATGAACCTCGTGAGCATCTCCTGCGGCGGCCTGGCCGACGTCGGCTTCGGCTGGCTGCGCGACCGCGCCGTGCCCCTGGACCTCGTCTTCGGCGGGTTCGCGGGGATCGCTTGTGTCTCGGCGTGGCTGGTCCTAAGCATCCGACTTCCCGAGAGGGATGCACGATGAGCGAACCTTTCTCCTTCCGCGGCCTCTGCCCCGCGGCGCACACGCCGATGAACGCCGACGGCTCCGTCAACCTCGACGGGGTCGCGCCGCTGGCCGCGCACCTGGCCCGGCACGGCCTGACCACCGCCTTCATCTGCGGGACGACCGGTGAGAGCAGCTCCCTGACGCTGGCCGAGCGCGCGGCGCTCTCGGACCGCTGGGCCGCGGTCGGCCCCGCGCACGGCATCAAGGTGGTCGTCCACGTCGGCTCGAACTGCCTCGACGACGCGGCCGAACTGGCTGCGCGCGCGGAGCGCAACCGCGCCGACGCGATCTCGATGATCGCGCCCAGCTACTTCCGCCCGCGCACGCTCGAGGACCTGGTCGCCTGCTGCGAGAAGGTCGCGCGCGCCTGCCCGTCGACGCCCTTCTACTACTACGACATCCCCGCGATGACCGGCATCGGCGGCTTCCCCGTCGACGCGTTCCTTGAGTCGGCCTCCCGACGCATCCCGAACCTCGCGGGCGTAAAATATTCCAACCCCGACTTCGCGGCCATGCGCCGGGCGAACGCCCTGCAGGGCGGCAGGTTCGACCTGCCCTTCGGCATCGACGAGCGCTACCTCGAAGCGCTGGACGCCGGCGCCAGGGGCGGCGTGGGCAGCACGTACAACTTCATCCCGGGCGTGCTCCGCCGGCTCATCGCGGCGCATGCACGCGGCGACCGGGCGGCCGCCGAGGCCGAGCAGGCGCGCGTGCCCGCGGTGGTCGACGTGCTGGGCAGGCGCGGATACCTCGGCGCGGCCAAGGCGCTGATGCGCGAGCTCGGCGTGCCGCTGGGTCCTGCGCGACTCCCGAACGGCAACCCCGCGCCCGCCGAACTCAAGGCCATGCTGGGCGAACTCGACGCCATCGGCTACTTCTCATGGAACGTCTGATCCTGACCCTGGCCCTCGCGGCCACCGCGCTCGCGGCCCAGCCGAAGCTCGCCGAATCCCCCGCCGTCGCCGTCTTCGAGGCGCGCAAGAACATCACCTACGCGTCCGTGCGCATCCCCGCGCTCCTGATGACCGGCAAGGGCGTCCTCATCGCCGCGGCCGAGGCACGCGAAAAATCGTCGGACCAGGCGGGCAACGACCTCATCGTCTCCCTTTCCAAGGACGGCGGAAGGACCTGGTCGAAGCCGGCGCTGGCGTACGAGCAGGGAGGCGACAGCTGCAACAACCCCTGTCTCGTGCAGGACGCCCGCAGCGGCCGCGTCTTCATGTTCTTCCAGACCTTCCCCGCCGGCTCGCACGAGTTCGGCGGGCTGCCCGCCGGACCCTCGGACCCCAAAGGGACGCGCTGCCTCTACGTCTCATCGGACGACGACGGCGCGACGTGGTCCCGCCCGGCGGACGTCACGGCCTCGATCAAGCCCAAGGAGGCGGTGACGACCGCCTCAGGCCCCGGCATCGGGATCCAGCTGCGGCACCCGGGCAAGGCGGGACGTCTGGTCATCCCCTTCAACTCGCAGGACGCGAAGCGCAACTTCGTCAACTGGGCGGCCTACAGCGACGACGGAGGCAGGACCTGGAAGCGCGGAGCCGAAGTGCCGCAGGAAGGGATGCAGCTCAACGAGGTCCAGGTCGCCGAGACGGCGGATGGCACGCTCTACCTCAACTCCCGGCGCTGGCGCCAGGGGGAGCCGTTGCGCAAGGTCTCATGGTCGCGGGACGGCGGCGAGACCTGGAGCAAGGCCCAGGAGGACAAGGCCCTGCCCGAGCCGGTCTGCCAGGGGTCGCTGCTGGCCGCCAAGTCCGGCGGACGCACGCCGGTCTTCTTCCTGAATCCCGCCGGCAAGGGCCGTTCGAACGGCACCCTCCGCCGCTCCGACGACGGCGGCCGCACCTGGGCGGAATCCACCCTGCTCTTCCCCGGACCCTTCGCCTACAGCAGCATGGCGGTGGTGGACGGGGACATCGGCGTGCTCTACGAGCCCGCGGGCAGCACGGTCGTGCTCTACCGTCGCGCGGTCGTGGGCGGACTTTCCGCGCGCTGACCGCAGGCCGCGTCAGCGCGCCGCCTCAAGCATCTTCCAGCACAGCAGCTGCTGGCGCGGAAGATGGAAGGGGCCCTTCCACATGGAGCCCTTGAGCTCGGTCGTCGGGCGCCCCTGACGGTCGAGGTAGCCGAACCATTCGCCGTGCTCGGGGTCGGGGAAATGGCGGTGCGCCCAGTCGTGCACCTGACGGTGCATCTCGGCGAAGGCCGAATAGCCGGTCACGAGGTGGGCCATCAGGGTCGCGATGATGGCCTCGTTGTGGGGCCACCAGAACTTCATGTGATGCCAGTATTCCTGCACGGGCTTGCCGTGGACGTCCGTGAAATAGAGCAGCCCGCCGTGCTCGCGGTCCCAGCCCCGCGCCCACATCCAGCCCAGCATGTCGACCCCCAGCCGCATCCAGTCGTCGCGACGGGCCCGCTGCGCCTCGCGCATGATGAACCAGGAAGCCTCGATCGCGTGGCCCGGGTTGAGCAGGCGCCCCTCGAAGTGGTCGAGCACCTCGCCGGCGGGCCCCACGGCCTCCATGACGGCGCGGAGCTCGGGCTTGACGAAGTCACGGGCGATCTCGCCCACCGCCCAGGCCGCCCATTCGGAGAGCGTGCGGCCGCGCACGGTGACGTCGCCGAGGTCCTCGCGCATGTCCTGCGCGGTGACGAGGGTCATCATCAGCGGCGCGAGGCCCTTCATGGGGCGCGTCGCGGGCGAGACCTTGGGCGGCATGACGCCCGGCTCGAAGCTGTGGCGCAGGAAGGAGACGTAGGCGGCCTTCGAGAGCTCCGCCCAGGCGGAGTCGCCGGTGGCGCGGGACAGCGCGGAGTAGCCGATGGCGGCGAAGCACTCGCTGTAGACGTAACGCCGCATCCGCAGCGCGTCGCCGCCCGTGGTCACGGTGAAGTTCAGCTTGCCTGAGGCGTCCGAACAGCGGTCGCGCAGGAAACGCCCGCAGGAGAGCGCCGCCTCGAGCCACTCGCGGCGCGGCTCGACGACGTTGTGCAGGTTGGCGAAGGTCCATGCGGCGCGGCCCTGGAACCAGACCGACTTGTCCGAATCGACCAATTCGCCCCGGCGCCCGAGCGCGGTCCAGATGCCCCCTTCCGCGGGGTCAATCCCGTGGCGCAGCCAGAAAGGGATGACGTCCTTCAGGAGGCCGTCGCGGTAGACGCGCATCAGCTCCTCGCGGCGCTCCTTAAGGTAGGGGGTCACGCCCCGGATGCTGACGGGCCGGCCGGCCCAGTCAACGGCCGGGCTCCTCGATGAAGGGGGCCGGGCGCGCCGCGTCCGCACCGTAATAGTCATTGATGACCGCGGCGACGTAGGCCTTGAGGTCCTCAGGCATGAAACTGCCGAAGGAGATCTCTGCGCCTCCGGAGGAAATCACCACGGCGTCGACCGGCCGGCCGTTGACCTTTGCGCCGCGCGGCGCAAGGAAGGCCGTGACGGGGCCGCGCACGGCCAGCCGCGAGGTCCAGCCGAAGCCCGGCAGCATGCGCATCCGCGACTCGACGAAGGCCGCCGTGAGCGTGACACGACGCCGCACGAGGAGCATCATCAGCCCGGCCAGAGCGAAGAGCGTCGGGATGGCGAAGAAGGCGGCATAATGCAGGGGGCCGGGATTCTGGATCACGCGTCCGTTGACGCGCATCTCGCCGCCCGAAACCCAGACGGCGGCGAAGATCAGCGTGCAGACGAGGCTCACCCCCAGCCAGATCCACGCGTAGAGCCCGCCGCCGGAACGTATGCTGAGCACGGCCGTGTCTCCGACCGTCTCCGCGACCGCCTTGGGATGCCCCTTGAGAACGAGGTCAGCGCCCGGAACCTTGCGCGAGGAGCCGGCGCACCAGGGGCAGGCTCCGCCCGTTTCGAGGATGGATACGGGCACGCCCCGTCCGCAACCCGCGCAGGGCCGGGTCGGCAAGGCGGGCGACGCGGGCATGACCGCAGGGAACCACCTGCGGGGACGGTCGCAATCCCTATGCTTGAAACCGCGACCTCGGGGCGGTGTCCTAAAAGCCACCCCATGAGAACGCTCCTTCTTTCCCTGCTGCTGCCCTTGTCCGTGCTGGCCGACGGCACCAAGCACACCGTCACCTACCCCGCCTCTGAAAAGCCCGGGGAGCTCATCTTCGCCGCGACCTACAATCTCTGGATTCCCGAGGGCGTGAAGACCGTGCGCGGCATCATCGTCCATCAGCACGGCTGCGGCGAAGGGTCCAACAAGGGCGCCGTGACCGCGGCCGACGACCTCCACTGGCAGGCGCTCGCCCGCAAGTGGGACTGCGCGCTCATGGGCCCGGTGATCCACCAGCCCGAGAAGGGCAACTGCCGCATGTGGTGCGACCCACGCAACGGGTCCGACAAGGTGTTCCTGCGCGCGCTCGAGGACCTGGCGGCGAAGTCCGGCCACCCCGAGGTCGCGACCGCGCCGTGGTGCCTCTGGGGCCACAGCGGCGGCGGCTTCTGGTCGAGCATCATGCAGGCCCTCTATCCGAAGCGCATCGTCGCCATCTGGTTCCGCTCCGGCACGGGCTACACCTACTGGCAGAAGCCCGAGGATCCGAAGCAGGAGCGCCAGATTCCCGAGGTCATCCTCCCGCCCGAAGCGTACGGCATCCCGATGGTCGCCAACCCCGGCGTGAAGGAGAATGGCGACAAACGCTTCAACACCGCATGGACCGGCGCCGTGGCGATGTTCAAGGACTACCGGAGCAAGGGCGCGCCGATCGCCTTCGCCCCGGACCCGCTCACCTCCCACCAGACCGGGGACATGCGCTATGCCTGCCTCGCCTTCTTCGACGCCTGCCTCGCGCTGCGCCTGCCTGAGAAGGGCAACGAGCTCCGTGCGATCAACCCGAAGGACGGAGTCGAACGCAGGACCCCCGGGGTGGACATCGCCGCCGGGTGGATGCCGGCCGCCTTCGCCCCCGCCTGGGAGCAGTATGTGCGCACCGGCGCCACCGAGGACCGCACCCCGCCCCCGGCCCCCTTCGCGATCAGGACGAAGCAGACCGAGGAGGGCGTGGAGATCACCTGGGACGCCCATGCCGACCTCGAGAGCGGCGTGCGCCAGTTCGTGATCGAGAAGGACGGCAAGGTCGTCGTCCGGCTCCCCGAGAACCCCAAGAGCAGCTTCGGCCGCCCCCTCTTCCAGGGCATGACCTACGGCGACACGCCCACCCTGCCCCTCGCGACGATGCGCTTCGTGGACAAGGGCGCCAAGGCCGGGGCCGGCTACCGCGTGATCAGCGTCAACTCCGTCGGACTCGAATCCCGCTGAGCCTCGGCACGCCCGCGCAAAGAAGAAGGTCCGCCCGACGGGCGGCCCTTTTTATTGCCGGGAGGCGCCTCAGGCGCCCCAGGACCAGCCGTTGCCGGCGTAGATCGCGCGCGACCCGAGCTGCTCCTCGATGCGGAGCAGCTGGTTGTACTTCGCGACGCGGTCGGAGCGGCAGAGCGAACCCGTCTTGATCTGGCCGGCGTTGAGACCGACCGCGATGTCAGCGATCGTGGCATCCTCGGTCTCGCCCGAGCGGTGGGAGATGATCGCCGTGTACTTGGCGCGCTGGGCCATGGCGACGGCGTCGAAGGTCTCGGTCAGCGAGCCGATCTGGTTGACCTTGACCAGGATCGAGTTGGCCGTGCCGGTCTTGATCCCGCGGCGGAGGAACTCGGTGTTGGTGACGAAGAGGTCGTCGCCGACGAGCTGCGTGCCGGGCATGGCGTCCGTGGCCTTCTTCCAGCCGGTCCAGTCGGCCTCGGAGAAGCCGTCCTCGATCGAGACGATCGGGTAGCGCTTCTGCAGGTCGCGGTAGAAGGCGATCATCTGCTCCGAGTTGCGCTTGGAGTTGTCGGACTTGTGGAAGGTGTACTTGCCGGTCTTGGCGTCGTAGAACTCGGAGGCGGCGACGTCGAGGGCGAGGAAGACGTCCTTGCCCAGACGGAAGCCGGCGGCCTTGACCGCGGCGGCGATGGCCTCGAGCGCGGCCTCGTTAGACTTCACCTTGGGGGCGAAGCCGCCCTCGTCGCCGACGGAGGTGGAGAGGCCCTGGGACTTAAGGACCTTCTTGAGCGCGTGGAAGATCTCGGTGCCCATGCGGAGGGCCTCGCTGAAGGACTTGGCGCCGGAGGGGGCGATCATGAACTCCTGGATGTCGACGGGGGCGTCGGAATGGGCGCCTCCGTTCATGATGTTCATGAGCGGGATGGGCAGGACCTTGGCGTTCGGGCCGCCGATGTAGCGATAGAGCGGCTGGCCGAGGGCTTCGGCGGAGGCCTTGGCGACGGCCATCGAGACGCCGAGGATGGCGTTGGCGCCGAGGCGGGCCTTGTTCTTGCCGCCGCGGGCGATCATGGCGGTGTCGATGCCGACCTGGTCGAGGGAGTCCTCGCCGACCAGGAGCGAGGCGAGCTCCTCGTTCACGTTGGCGACGGCGCGGAGGACGCCCTTGCCGTTGTAACGGCTGCGTCCGTTCACGCCCTTGGGCAGCTGGCGGGAGGCGACGTCGGAATCGCGTAGCTCATGGGCCTCGTAGGTGCCGGTGGAGGCGCCGGAGGGCACGGCCGCGCGGCCGAGGACGCCGCAGGCGAGGGCCACGTCCACCTCGACGGTGGGATTGCCCCGGGAGTCCAGGATTTCACGGGCCTTGATGTCGACGATCTGGGTGCGGTTCATGATGGAAATCGGCCTTGATGGGTAGGGAAAGCCGGCGGGGATGGGCGAGAAAAAACTGGGCTCTGGCGGGCAAATCGGGCCAAAGACGGTCCGCCCGGCTCGAAGCCGGGCGGACCTTTAAGTGGTGGGAGTAGTAGAACTCGAATCTACGACCTCCTGCGTGTCATGCAGGCGCTCTAACCAACTGAGCTATACCCCCGAAAGAGGGGAATCGAACAAAGGCCCCGGCAGGGGCTCTGGCAAGCCTTCAATGCACGTCCCCGATGTAGACCGCGGTGCCGTCGCGCAGGGCCCGGATCAGCACGCGGCCGAGGCCACGGGGGGACAGGGGGTGCCGGTCGAGGTCATCCATCGGCACCCACTCGAAACCGACCTGACGGCGGTCCTGGCCCTTCCCTTCCCCGAGCGGGCTGAAGTCGGGGCAGTCGCATTGGAAGACCGCTTCGACCTGATGAAAGCGCTCGTGGATCCGGCGCATGGCGTGGTTCTTGCCGACGTACTCGCGCACGTAGAGCAGCGAGCGCGGCACGACGCGGAGGCCGAGCTCCTCGGAGACCTCGCGGCGCACCGCATCGGGCAGCGTCTCCCCGTGCTCCTGGCCGCCGCCGGGCAGGACGAGGAACTCCCCCTCGTCGGTGCGTACGCGCACGGTGAGCAGCATGCCGTCGCGGATGATGACCGCCCGCGCGGCGATGCGCACGGATTCCTTGCGGCGTGGGTCGGGTCGGGTCACGCCCGTGAGGTTGCACGGAACGGGCCCGGACGCAAACCCGCTCAGCCGAGGACCGAGGGGTCGATCTCCTGGTTGCCGTGCACGGCCTTCACGTCGTCGAGCGCCTCAAGGGCGTCGATGAGGGCCATGACCTGCCTGGCCGTCGCGGCGTCGGACACGGGCACGGGGAGATTCGGGACGAAGGCCAGCTCGGCGGACTCGGGCTTGAGTCCCTTTTCCTGGAGGGCCTTGGAGACCGCGTCGAAGGCGGAGACGGGGCTGAGCACCTCGAAGTGGTCGCCGTGGTTGACGATGTCGTCGGCGCCCGCCTCGAGGGCGAGCTCCATCAGGGCGTCCTCGGACGTCTGCGCCGAACCGATGAGGAACTGTCCCTTGCGCTGGAAGCCGTGGGAGACGGCGCCCGACTGGGCCATGTTGCCGCCGTTGTCGTTGAAGGCCTGGCGGACCTCGGCGGCCGCGCGGTTCTTGTTGTCGGTGGTCACCTCGATGATGAGGCCGACGCCGCCGGTTGCGTAGCCCTCGTAGACGATCTCCTCATAGGTGACGCCGGGGATCTCGCCCGTGCCCTTCTGGACGGCGCGCTTGATGTTGTCCGTCGGCATGTTCGCCGCACGGGCCTTGTCCATGAGCGTGCGCAGGCGCGCGTTGGATTCGGGATTCCCGCCGCCGGCCTTGGCCGCGACGGTGATTTCCTTCGCCAGCACGGAGAAGATCTTGCCGCGCTTGGCGTCGATGACGGCCTTGTGCCGCTTGGTGGTGTGCCACTTGCTATGACCGGACATGGCGGGGAGAGGGGTTCAGCCCTTGGCGGGCCTGGTTTCGGCGGCCGACTCGTCCTTGGTAACGGCGGACTGCAGCATGGTCAACAGGTTCTGGACGGTCATGTAGAGCGTGAGCGCCGAGGCCATCGGGTAGCAGATGATCGGGAAGAAGACCGCCATCAGGTTGAAGATGAGCTTCTGCGACGGGTCGGCCTGGGGCGTGGGCGTCATGCGCATCGACAGCCACATGGTGAGGCCCATGAGCACCGGCAGCGGGTTGAGCGGGAAGCCGGCGACGTGGGCGACGGTGTCGGGCGCGGAGAGGTCGGCGATCCAGAGGAAGGAGTGCAGACGCAGCTCGACGGTGGTCTGGAACGCGGTGTAGAGGCCGAAGAAGATCGGGATCTGGATGAGCACGGGCAGGCAGCCGGCGAAGGGGTTGATCTTGTGCTCCTGGTAGAGCTTCATGAGCTCCTTCTGCATCTTCTCCGGGTTGTCCTTGTGGCGCTCGCGGATGTCCTGCATCGGCTTGGAGAACTTCTGCATCTTCTTGGCGGCGCGCTGCTGGGCGGCGGTCAGCGGCCAGGTCACGGCCTTGAGGATCACGGTGAGCGCGACGATGGCCCAGCCCCAGGACCAGGCGCCCGACCAGTCGAGGAGATGGTGCACGCCGCCGAGGCAGGCGAGGAGCAGCTTGCAGATCGAGTCGAAGGGGATGAAGCCGAAGAGCTTCGAGAACTGGAGCACCTCGACCTGCGAATCCGCCAGGGCGGAGACGCGCGCATACTCCTTCGGACCCACGTAAAGCTCGCCCGGCTGGGTGACGACGAGGTCGGCGCCGGCCGGGGTCTCCCAGGAGGCGTAGGCGTCCACCCCTCGTCCGCCGGCGGCCATGGCGACCGGGCGCACGAGGATGTCGCTGCGGGCGCCGCGGGCGGCCGGATCGGGACGGATGATGGAGGCGAAGAACTGGTTGCCGGATGCGACCCAGCCGTGGACGCGGCCGGCGGCTGCCACGGCGTGCTCGGTCTCGGCCCGGTGGGCCCCGAGCCCGAAGAAGCCGCTGGAGTCGGTGAAGACGTCGAGCCCGACGCGCGTGAGCTCCTCGCCGTCATGGACGAGCACCGAGAGGAACTGGTTCACGGAATCGCCGGCGGTGGGCTCCCAGGAGCCGGAGGAGATCCAGAAGCGGGGCGCGGGGCGGTCCTTGGCGGACGGCACCAGCCTGGTGGTGAAACGCAGTAGATGGGGTTCGGGGTCGGACGCGGCGGCGAGGCTGTAGGTGCGCTCGACCTTCGTGCCGTCGGCGAGGACCCCGACGAAAGTGATGGGGCCCGATCCGGCGTCGGCCCCCGCAGGCAGAAACTCGGAGCGGACCGACTCAAGCTGCCGGCTGGCGGGGTTCTGGACGGCGAGGGTGAGCGCGGCCTCGGCGTTGGCGGCATTGAAGACGACGTTGGCGGACACCTTGCCGACCGAGGCCTTCTCGCGCAGCAGCTCGATTTTTTCCACGGCGCCGCCGCGGGAAGTGAAGGTGACGCGGAGGACTCC
>JBJTIX010000185.1:0-1266 GCA_046095205.1 Opitutia bacterium | reverse complement strand
GATTGGGCGTCTCGTAATACTTGCTGCCGAAGCAGCCGAGGTCGCGGGCGCCCAGGTCGTCGGCGAGGATCAGGACCACGTTGGGCCGGTCGGCCGCCAGAGCCGCGAGGGGCGCGAGGAGGAGGGGGAGGAGGCGCATCGGATCAAAGGTCATTTGGCGGCTTTCTTCTTGGCCTTCTTCTTGGCGGCGACGGCCGGGTCGTCCTTCTGGTTGCCGTCGTTCCAGCGCCGGTCCTCCCAGCGCGGGGGCTGGTTGGCGGAGTTCCAGCGGTCCCACAGCGCCTGCAGCGACTTCACGCGCTCGGGCTCGGCGGAGGCCAGGTCCTTCTGCTCGCCGCGGTCATCCTTGAGGTTGAAGAGCTGCAAGGGCCGTTCGAGTCCGGCCTTCACGAGCTTCCAGTCGCCCTGACGCACCGCATACTGCACGCCGAAGCGCCAGAACAGCGCCTCGCGTTCGACCCGCTCGGACTTCCCTTCGAGCAGGGGCAGCAGGTTAGTGCCGTCCAGCTTCCATTCCGCCTTGGTCTCCGCTCCGGCCGCGGCGAGCGCGGTCGGCAGGACGTCGAGCTGGATGACGGGCTCGGAGAGCGTGCGTCCGGCCGGGATGCGGCCCTTCCACTGCGCCATCCAGGTGACGCGGATGCCGCCCTCCCACAGGAGCCACTTCCTGCCGCGCAGTCCGCCCATCTCCGCCAGGGGGCTCGCGCCGCCGTTGTCGCTGATGACGAAGACCAGCGTGTCCTCCTCCAGCTTGAGCTCGCGGAGCTTCGTCAGGAGCGTGCCCACGGCGTCGTCCATCTCCGAGATGAGCGCGGCGTAGGCCTGCTCGCGTTTCGGCAGGGAGGCGAACCGCGCCAGCACGTGCTCGCTCGCGACCACGGGGCTGTGCACCGCGTTGAGGGGCACGTAGGCGAACCAGGGGCGGTCCCTGTTGCGTTCGATGAAGCCCGAAGCCTCCCGCGCGAAGATCGGCGAGGTCACCGGTGCGCCCTGCGGATCGGGGATGAACTCCTTGCCGCGGAAGAACCCGCCCTTCTCGCCGAGGTTGCCGACGGTCCCGAAGGATTCGTCGAAGCCGCGGCCGACGGGCAGGTAGGCCTCGGAGGAGGAGCCGACGTGCCACTTGCCGAAGATGCCGGTGACGTAGCCGGCGGCCTTCATCCGCTGGGCGATGGTGCTCTCGGAGAGCAGCAGGTTCTTGGCGTCGGAGTCCTTGCCCTCGTTGGAGTTGGCGTCATGCCCCGTCCGCGCCTGGTAGCGGCCGGT
>JBJTIX010000184.1:0-11159 GCA_046095205.1 Opitutia bacterium | reverse complement strand
GCCCCAGCCCTATCCCTCTGCCTCTCAGCCCCATGTCCCCGTGCCCCCGTGCCCACGTGCCCCCTGTTTCTTCTCCAACTCCCTTCCGCGCTAAAACTCCCTGCGTAAAAGTCCGACCAGCAGCAGGAGCAGGATCCCGCCGACCAGGCAGAACGCGCCCCATTCGAGCGCCGCGAAGATCTTGCCGAAGTCGGTCAGCAGTCCGCTCAGGGTGGAGGTGAGCTGGTCAAGGAGGTCGCTTACGATCGGAATGCGCGTCTTCTCCCCGGTGCTGACGAACATCGAGCCAAGTGTGACGATGGCTCCGATTGCGGTGAGGCTGAGCCAGCCGGTACGCCCCACGGCCGAGACCGCCAGCGACAGGGCGGCAAGTCCGAGGAGGGCGTAGGTGCGCGGGGGCGAGATGTCGTCCAGCTGGACTTCCATCAGCAACGTCTTGACCAGCGGACCGATCGCGCCCGCCCCGAGCATCACCGACCCGGCCATGCCCATCACCCTCGGGAAAGCGCCCGCTGTCATCGGTCAGGAAATGAGGCGGATGGTCGCGGGATACCGGTAGATCTTGCCCTCAGTTATCCTGATGAGCCCGATGATGCTGAGCACCAGGGTGGCGATGCCGAGGGCGACCAGCATCGGGATGCCTATCATGATGCAGGAGAGCAGGGCGCATCCGATCACATAGATGATCAGACTGATCTGGAAGTTGAGTAGCTCCTTGCCCGCCTTGTTCAGGAAGGCGCTTTCGTCCTTCTTGATCAGCCAGATGATCAGGGTGGAGATTATGCCGAAGCCGACAAGGGCCAGGACATGCATGATGAGGGCCAGGTTCTTCTCGTCCTGGGTCGGAACGAGTTCAGCTTCCTGTATGGCGGGCGGGGTTTCCATGGGCTGAGACAATCCCAAACCCATCGGGACTTCAACCTCATCCCTCTCCCGGCCCCCGTGCCCCCTTCCCGGCCAAACCATGCGGCGCTTCACGCCACCTCTTGTCAACGTGTCAACTTGCCAGCCCGCCAGCTAACGCCTGCTTCTTCTGTTCAGCCGATCTTCTTCATCACCTGCTTCGCGATCCCTTGGATGACGAGGCTGTTGGTGGGGATGAGGTTCGGGTAGTTCGGGTTCTCGGCCTTGAGGAAGATTTTCCCACCCTGCTTGATCAGGCGCTTGAGCGTGGTCTCGTTGTCGATGAGCGCGGCCACGATGTCGCCATGCTTGGGCACGCCCGGCTCGACGATGACCGTGTCGCCGTCATGGATGTCGGCGTCGATCATGGAGTCGCCGCGGACGCGGAGGGCGAAGGACTGGGGCGGACGGCGACGGGCGCCGGCGGGTATCTGCGCCTGCATGCCCTGGATGGCGCCGGAGGATTCCGTGAAGTCGGGGAAGCCGGCGGCGATGGAGCCGAGCATGGGCACGCCTTCGAGCGGCACGGCGTCCTCGCCCGGACCTTCGTAGCGGATGACGACTTCGGAAAGGTCCTCCGCGGGCTGGGCGGTGATCTTGTAGGCGCGCGCCGCTCCCGGGATGCGCTGGATGAAGCCCTTGCGCTCGAGGGCCTGCAGGTGCCCGAACACGGCGTTGGTGGACGCGAAGCGGAACTTGGCCTGGATGTCGCGGATGCTGGGCCAGTAGGAGTGCTTGGACACGTGGTCCTTCATGTACTGGAGAATCGCGGCCTGCTTTTTGGTGAGAGCTTCCATGGTGAACGGATGTTCTATGAATAAATGTTCACTGTCAAGGGGGCTTTGGGGCATGCAGGCTCCCTGCGCGACCCCGTGGGGCGGGGCAAAAGTCAGGGGTAGCCCCCCCCGGGGGGGGTCAGGGCGCCCAGTCGGCGAGACCCTCGACCCCGCTCCATGCATTCTTAAGGTCGAAGACCATGCAACCTCGCTTCTTCGCCTTCCGGATGCGCTGGATCCATTCGGGCTGCCGGAACGCTTCATGGCCGACGGCCAGCACAACCGCCGCGTAGGTCGAAAGCGAGGAGGGTGCCTTTCTCAGGACCCTCGTTCCATCGGATTCTTCGTCCGCGAGGAACGCCTTCACGTCGACATTGGGGTCGAAGGCCTCGGTCCGTGCGCCATGCCTTTCAAGTTCGTGGACAAGGTCGACGGACTTCGAGTTTCGGAAGTCGGGAATGTCCTCCTTGAACGAGAGCCCAAGCACCAGCACCCGTCGCCCCTTGATGGGTCGTCTGGCCTCGGCGCACTTCGCGGCGACGATTCCGGCGAACATCGCCGCCATCCCGTCGTTGAGGCGACGTCCCGCCAGGATGATCTCGGGCCTGTAGCCGGCCCGTTCGGCGCGGTGCGTCAGGTAGTAGGGGTCCACGCCGATGCAGTGTCCTCCGACCAGACCTGGCCGGAACTTCAGGAAGTTCCATTTGGTCTCGGCCGCGCGCAGCACGTCGGTGGTGCGCACGCCGAGCTTTTCGAATATGAGATGGAATTCGTTGATCAGTGCGATGTTGAGGTCGCGCTGGGTGTTCTCGATCACCTTGGCCGCTTCGGCCACCCTGATGGACTCCGCCACGTGGACGTCCTTGGCGATGCGCGAGTAGATGGCGGTCAGCCTCGCCGCCGTGGCCGGCGAGTCGCCGGCCACCACCTTCGTTATCTTTCCGAGCGTGTGCTCGCGGTCTCCGGGATTGATGCGTTCCGGGGAGTAGCCGATGTGGAAGTCGCGCCGGTGCCTCAGCCCGCTCGCCCGCTCGATCACCGGCAGGCAGTCTTCCTCGGTGCATCCCGGGTAGACCGTCGATTCGTATACGACGATCGTCCCCTTCGGCATGTGCCTGAGCTGCCTTCCTATCTCCTCGGCCGCCCCTTTGACCGGCCCGAGGTCGGGCAGCCTGTCCTTGTCCACCGGCGTGGGCACGGTGACGATGATGACCGAACATGACCGCAGCCCCTTGGGGTCGGTGGTCAGGGAAAGGCCTTTGGATAGGGCCGCCCTCAGCGCTTCGGGGGGTATCTCCCGGGTGCGGTCGACCCCTCTCTTCAGTTCGCGGATCCTGGACGCGCTCAGGTCGTACCCGACCACGTCGAAGTGCGCGGAAAGCGAATGCGCCAGGGGCAGCCCGACGTAGCCTAGCCCGATGATGCCTATGGTCTCGCTCCCCCGGGGTTCGGGCAGTCCGGGCATGCGGATCCTCGCTGCGAAGTCGCGATGCCTCCGGTGCCAGGCGATGGTGCGGCGGAGCCCGTCCTTGAGCGAAGTCCTGGCCGACCATCCGAGAAGCTCCTTGGCGAGGGAGACGTCGGCCATCGAGGTCGCCATGTCCCCGGCGGCGGGCGGTGCGGCAATCCTGTGCAACCGTCGTCGGCAGCCGGTCTCGATGAGCTTCGTGAGGGCGTTGATGGTGGTGGGGCTGCGTCCTCCGCCCAGGTTGATCACGCGGTAGCCGGAGTTGCCACGGGCGGCGAGGATGGTGCCCCTGGCCACGTCGTCCACGAAGGTGAAGTCGCGGCTCTGCTCGCCGTCGCCGGTGATTTCCACCGGGGTGCCCCTCATGGCCGACTCGATGAACCTGAATATGCTCATGTCGGGCCTGCCTGCGGGACCGTACACGGTGAAGTAGCGCACGACGGTGGTGTGCACGGGGTCCCTGCTGCGCGCCGCGAAGCTGTGGCAGAGCAGCTCGGCCGACTTCTTCGTCGCCGCATAGGGTGACCGCGGATGGTCGGTCCGCGCGGATTCCTTGGAGCGCGAGGCCTGCGCGTCGGGCGCGGGCGCGTAGACGGAGGAGGTGGAGGCGAGGACGTGGTTGCGGATCTTTCGGCGGGACATCTCCCTGAGGACGTTGATCACGCCGAGGGTGTTCGCGCGGAGGAACGCCTCCGGATCGTCGAATGACGCGGGCACTCCCGCCCTCGCGGCGAGGTTGAGCACGGCGTCGTAAGGCGACTCCTGGAAGGCCCTGCGCACGTCGGCGGCCACGGCGGTGTCTCCCCGGAGAAAGGTGAATCGCCGCCGTCTCCCGGACATCCGTCCGGCCGGTGTGAAGGCGTGGGACCCGCCGGGGCCGGATTCGGCGGGCAGTCCCAGCAGTCGGGCCAGCCTCCAGTGCTTGAGCCGCACGTCGTAGGCGTCGTTGAGGACGTCCATCCCGACCACGGTGTGACCCGCCTCCAGCAGCATCTCGCAAACCCTCGAGGCGATGAAGCCAGCGCAGCCTGTTACGAGATAACGCATGGGGCGATTGGCGTGAGCCGGATACGAATTGTAAAGTATGAAGCGAGGGCCGGAGCGCGGCGCGCGGCCGCCGCCGTCGCTCCGGCTTCCGCGTTGCCAAAGAAAACGGCCGCTTTCGCGGCCGTTGGCGGGGATGCCGGGCGGATCAGAAGCCGACCGGGTTGCGGGTGCCCTGCTTGGTGATGATCTTCTCCTCCTCCCAGACCGAGAGGCCGGACTTCACCTCCGTCAGGTTGAGCTGGAAGACGTAGGAGGTCTGGCGGACGTTGCCCGCGGCGGCGCGCGCCTCGAGGATCTTGCCCGTCAGCGTGAAGTCGGGCAGGATGGGCTTGGCGGCCTCGCCGCCGAGGAACGCGGCGTTACGACGGGCCTCGGCCGCGGCCAGGTCCTCCGGACCGCCGAAGCCGGCCGCCTTGGAGACGCCCACCTTGCCGCTGCGCGTGAGCGAGACGGTGATCTTCTTGGTCAGCATGCTCATGTCGAAGTTGTTCGCGGTGTCGTTGAGCAGGTTGCCGAGCATGAGCACGGGGCGCTGGCCGCCGCGGCTCGCCCCGACCAGGGCGGGCGAGTCGTAGAGCGATTGCAGCATGGAGTCCGCGGCGTTGGCGAAGTCCTGGACGTCGATCTGGTCCAGGGAGACGATGCCCTGACCCTTGTTGGGGTCGACGTAGACGGCCTGCTGGGTCTGGCAGCCGGTGAGGAGCGCGAGGGCGTGGAGGGGGAGGGTCTTGTTCATGGAGTTGGTGTCAGAGGGTTTCGGAGATGATGATGCGGTACTTCTTCGCGCGGGGGCTGGTCGCGACGGCGGAGAAGGTGCTCGTGCCCACGGGCAGGGTGACCTGCCGGGCGACCTCGATCACGCCGGGCCGCGGCGCGCCGTTCTCGTCCAGCCAGACCACGGTGTACTTGGCGTACTGCATGCGGGATGTGGAGTTCCGGAGCGAAAACACGACCTTGAGCGAGGACCCGTCCTCGGCGATGACGGACTTCACGTCGACCGGCTGGGCGGCCTGCGCGAGGGTCATGTTGGGCGAGTTGTATTCGAAGCCGGGCACGCCCTCCTGCGCGGACACCTCGTTGGGGGTGCCGCGCTGGGTGCAGGCGGTCAGGGTGAGGGCCGCAAGGGCCAGGGCGATCGGGGTTTTCATCGGGATTGGAGAATGACGTTTTGTACGGAAAGGGCGCCGCCGTTGGCGGGTGTCCGGCAGGACACGATGACGGCGCGGGCGTCGGGGATCGCGTGCTTGAGCGGTCCTCCGCCGTCCACGGCGATGCCGATCTCGGATTTGGCGGGTACGACCGCCCGGGCGAGGGAGATCCGCTTCGGCAGGGTGGACCAGTTGCGCACGTCGGCCTGGGCGGTCTGGGTGGTGTACACGTTCGTCGCGATCAGGGTGGCCAGCGCGAGGAATCCCGCCCCGGCGCTGTCGCTGCGGTCGGCGGCCTCCTGTGCGGCCTTGTTGGCGGCGTAAGCGGCGATGCCCTTGACGACGGCGCTCGCGATGGCCCGGTTGCGCACCACGGGGTACTCGTCCTGGAACTCCTGCGCGGCCAGCGCGTCAACGTTGAGCAGCTCCTCGCATCGGCGGGTGGCGCCGGCGGCCGAGATGCTCATCTGCGTGCCGTTGGCCACGGGGTGCAGCTCGGGCAGGGCGACCGAGATGATCGGCGCGCTGCTGTCGATGAGGATGAACGGGAAGGTGAACTTGTTCTCGGTCCACGCGGGCGCCCGGCCCGACTCATGGATGACATAGACCACCGTCTCTCCCGACGAGCCGGGGGCCCGCCCGGCCGAGGCGGCCGCAAGGTCCTCCTTGATGGCCGAACATCCGGGTGAGAGCGTGTTGGCGAGTTCGAGGGATTTGCGCGCCTTCTCGATGTCAGTGGTGCCCTCGGCCCTGTGCAGGAAGAAGGCGCCGTGGAGCCATGAGGTGAAGGGGTTCACATAGTCCTTGTAGGCGGGCAGGTCGCGCAGGAGGGCCTTGGCGGCGGCGGAGGCGGCCGAGACGGCCTGGTGGTTGCCGGCCTCGACGGAGCGGGGGTCGGGATTGTGAGCCGCGTTTCCCTCCTCCGCGGCGAGCCGCGCTTTTTCGGTGGCCAGGCGGCGAGCGTCCTCCTGACGGAAGAGGGCGCGGTTCATCGCGACGCGCGCGCGGGCTCCGTCTCCGGCCTGCAGGTGGGCCAGTGCCTGGTAGGTCGCGGCCATGGTGCGGTCATAGGCTCGGCCTCGGTAGGGCAGGGCGTAGGGATTGCTGAAGGCGGAGATGCTTTCGGCGCTGAGCGAGACTTCGGGCTGGGCGTCGTAACCTGAGAAGAGGGCTTCGGCCTCCTCGAAGGTGCGGGCGGCCTCGGCGGGCTTGCCGGCGGCACGCTGCACGGACGCCAGCTTCAGCTTGTGGATGACGGCGTCGTTGGGTTCGGCGTTCTCGGCCAGCTTGGTCGCGGCCTCGAGCGAGGTCGCGAAGTCCCCTGCCGCGAAGTTCTCGTCGACCTGGGCGGCCGTCTCGGCGAAGTCGGACACGCAGCCCGTGAACAGGGCCACGGATGCCAGCGCCAGCGCCTTCAATGCTACTCTAAGCATCGTCGCTCAGCGGATGATGACGTTGTTCTCCGGCAGCTCCTTGGCGTTGACCTTGATGTCGCTCTTGTCGTCGGACTTGCGCTCGACCTTAACGTCGACCTTGTACCCGCTCTGGGTGAGCCGCTGGGCGTCCGCCTTGATCCGCGCGATCTGGGCGTCGTCGAGCTTCGACCCCATGGTCATGCCCTGCATGAAGGCGATCTGTCCGCGCCAGCGGGCCAGTCCGGCCTCGTCGGGGCGGATGACGGGGTTGAGCTTGAGGTTCTTGTTCACGCGGACGCGCTGGGACCAGGGCTCGAAGCCGTTGCGCTGCAGGGAGACCATGTGCAGCCCCTCGGGCAGGTACAGGGGCTCGTCGCCCGACACGGTGCCGACGGTGATTCCGTCCACCACGAGGGTGAAGCCGGTGAGCTTGACCTGCAGGTTTTCGGTGGTGCGGCGGAGGACATTGTCGGCTCCGATCACCAGACCGGGGAAGGACAGCTCGTCGGCCACGATGGAGACCGGCACCGGGATGTCGTTGATGTTACGCGTCGGCGCCTTGGTGAAGGCCGCGGCGATCGCCTCGCCGGCCTTGGTCGCGATGCTGTCGGCGAGGGCCGAGGACTGTTCGTCGGCCGGGATGACGGGGTCGTTGAGGGAGAAGTCCTTGGCCTCGCCGGAGGCCACGGCGGAATTCGCTCCGGACACGTCGATCACGCGCCAGGCGAGGGTCGCGGCCATGCGACGCTGCTCCTGGCCGAACACCGTCGCAGTCGCGGTGCTGAACTGCGCCACGGTGACGTCGACGAGGTAGGTCGCGCCGCGTCCGCGCGCCTCGATGATCATCTGGGCCTCGGCCTGAACGGCGTTCTCGGTCGGTGAAATGGAGACTCCGGAGGAGGAGGCCTTGGAGCTGAGCTTGGGGCCGATGAGGCTGGCGAAGGCGGCCGCATTCTGGGAGGACGCACGCATGACCAGCAGGCCCGAACGGTCGGAGGGCTGGGGCTGCTTGAGGTCAATCTCGACCGTGACGGTCGTCTTGGAACCCGCTTTGGATTCCTGGGTCTTGGAGTCGGTCTTGACCTGAGTGTTCTGAGCGAAGGCGGGGCTCAGGGACGCGAGGAGGGCGATCAGCGTGACGGGGATCGTTTTCATTGGGGTCTACCATCATCCTGCACGCGGCCTCATGGGCAAACGCATTTTAACTCCATCGGTCCGTCACCGTCGCATGTTTCATGCAAATTTTTCGCCTTATTGACGCTAAAACAGGCACGAGGTCCGTCTCACGATTCCGGAGTGTCGGCCCCAGCTCCAGCCCCAGCCCTACGGCGCAAGTTTGCCGACGCCCCACTCCCACACTTCTCCCATTCCCGGATAGGCATGGTCGGCAATCGCTCTGGCGCTTTCTGAAATCTCCTTCGGTACGCCCCAGAGTGCCTCGCTGATGCCTCCGACGATCGCGCCCAGGGTGTCGGCGTCGCCCCGGATGGAGCAGGCGAAGCGAACGGCTTCTTCAAAGCTGCGCGTGCCCGCGGCGATGGCCACGCACTCCGGCACGCAGCCCTGGCAGGTCTCATTGTATCGGTGGGTCTTCCGGATCTCCGCCAAGGACGGCAGTTCGCCGTAGAATCGTTCGCCGACTTTTCTCACGGCCTCTGGATCCTTGGTGGTGCGCGCGACCCAGACGGCCAGCGCGGTGCACTGGGCGCCCTTGATGCCCTCGGGGTGGGCGTGCGAGGGCAGGGCGCTCAGTTCGGCCTGCCTCAGGACCTCGGCCTCGTCATCATTGAACCAGGCGATGGGCGAGACGCGCATGGCCGCGCCGTTGCCGTAAGAGTCTCGTTGCTCTTTGCCTCCTCTCGCCACCCAGCCGCTGAAGCCTGCGCCCCAGGCCGGCCCGAGTCTGGCGCGATTCGTCGGACGTGATGCGACCTGCACCGCCTTCATCAGGTAGTCGCGATAGCTCTTCGCTTTGTCCCGGCAGGCCTGCGCCACGGTCCACGTGAGCAGGGAGTCGTCGGTCGGCGACGAGCGTTCGACGAACAAGGGAAAGTCGTCCCGCTCGTTGCTCGCGAACTCGTGCACCGAGCCGATGATGTCTCCCGTGATGGCCCCGATCATCGGATCACTATGCCATGGCCCCGCCTCCGCGCCAGCCCGGGCATCGTCATAGGTGTATGGTTTAGTTGACCCTTCGATTTAGTTGACCCGTTGAACAGTTGGCCGGTTGGCCGGAGGAGATGCATTTTAGGGCTAGGGCTGGGGCCAGGGCTGGGGTTGGTGAACGCCCTGCATCCCATGGTAGGGACGACGACCCTTCGTCGTCCGCCCCGCCGGCCCTCTGCAGCGCTTCACGCCGCCCCTTGTCAACGTGTCAACTTGCCAGCCTGCCAGCTAGTCATGCCTCTGAGCCTCCGAACCTCTAGTTAGCGCCCTCCTCCGGCCAACTGGCCAACCGTTCAACTGTTCAACTACCCAATGCCTCCTCGCCTCTGATTCATTACTTCCTCCCCGTCCCCTCCGACTCCTTCACGCCGCACCTCACATCAGTCCACGTATTTGCCTTGGCGCCTTTGGCCACGGCGACTTCCACCTCATTGCGGCCGGCCCGGAGCTGCGATTGCTCCACGGCGAATGAGATCCAGTTGTTCGGTTCAGAATTCGCCTGCTTGAGTGTCTGTCCGTTGAGTTTCACTTCGATCTGCGCCGGCGTCACTGGCTCCTTGGTTTGGATGGAAAGTCTGATGGTCCGCTTTCCGGCGCCCCCATCACCGGCATAGAAGGCCGCGGTCGCGGCGACGCCCGGCTTCAGGGCGATCGGCTTCCCGGGATTGAGCTGTGAGGTCCGGAGGTACGGCAGATACGACAGGTTGCCGCCGGCGGCGGTGCCTGCGCCGCGGACGCTGGCGAAGTATTCCTTGTCGAGCGCCAGGAGCGCGCGGGGGTCGCCAAGCTCCCGCCAGATGGGGTTGGTCGGATTGAATGAGTTGAAGAGGTACACGCCATCGGCGCCGGCCTGCCAGGCCGCCGCCGCCCGCCCACGATAGCTAGACACGCTCGAACGCATCGCCTTGGCGGTCGCCTCTCGGACGCGCGATTCATCCAAGGAGGGATAGACTTTCACTCCGTAGCGGCGGCCGAGAGCCACGCTGTAATCCCATTCGTTGATTCGGAAATACCCGCTGGGCATGAGCATGTCCACGAGTCCCTCCGCCAGCCACTGCTCAAGGTCGAGGCCGATGTCGCGGCAATATTCGACCGAGTCGGGCAGACGCACGGCGATCAGGAAGGGCCGTCCACGGCGCAGGCCCTCGGTCTCGGTCATGCCGCGGATGCGCCGCATCAGGTCGGTCATGCAAGCCCTCTCGGCGTCGTCACAAGGAGTCCCGGTCATCGCCGCCCGGCGGAAGAACACGGGGTGCCGGAAGAAATCGAGCTCCACGCCGTCGACGTCGTAGCGCTGGCAGACTTCCTCGACATACCTGAAGGCGAGGTCTCGGATCTCCGGCAGGGTGTAGTCGACGGCGGTCCATGCGCCGAACTTCGGTTTCTTGGCCGCAGTCCCGATCATGTACTCGGGATGCTCGGTCTTCAGTCTGTTCGCCCGCAGCATGACCGGACCGTACTCGGCCCCGGCGCCGTCATGGGTGTCGTTCATGCGGAATGACCAGAAGGATTCCATGCGGTTGCGGTGCGCGAAGTCGGTGACGACTTTCAGCGGGTCGGTGCCCGCGGCCAGGAGCTCGGCGGTCCGATTGGTCGAGAACATGGCCTCCTTGGTCGTGAAGACCTGTCCGACCTTGGTGTCGTGGGTGAAGAGTCCGAAGCCGGAGCTCCAGGTGCAGTAGAAGATGCTGTCGACCTGCGATCCGGCCAGCGGCGACGTCCTCAGGGCGAGGAACTTTTCGGGCGAGTTGTCCTCGGCCTTGTACACGGGCTCGTTGCCGTCGTTGTTGAAGATGATGCGGCGGGGCCGGTTCAGCGCGGCCTTCCTGGCCTCGCGCAGCGCCTCCAGCTCGGCGGTGGGCGCGCTCGCACAGCCGGTGAGGAGGCAGAGCAGGGCGGCCAGCAGGACGTGCGTTCTCATGGGGTGCTCGGAATCTGGACTTCGCTCTCTCAATGACAACGGCCCTCTTCATAAACGCACGCCTACGCCCGAATAAGACGCCCATTCCACCTTTGCACCCCGCAGCCCCCTCATTACAAAAACCTCACCCCGCCACCCCGGCCCTGCGGCTCTTCACGTCGCCCCTTGTCAACCTGTCAACTTGCCAGCCTGCCAGCTAACCCTGCCATCTCCTCCGGCCAACTGGCCAACCGTTCAACTGTTCAACTAACCCCAGCCCCAGCCCCAGCCCTAGCCCTAGCCCTTTGCCTCTCGTCCCCTTGCCCACATGTCCCC
>JBJTIX010000183.1:0-20797 GCA_046095205.1 Opitutia bacterium | reverse complement strand
GCCTTCGCCAGTCGCAACGTCGGCACCCACGACGTCTCCATCAACGGACTGGCCATCACCGGCGCGGATGCCGGCAATTATGTCCTCGCCGCCGCCGCCAGCGGCGATTCCGGTGACGGAGGCGATGGTGAGAGGCGTGATCTTGGCGGAAGAGAGCGCCTGCGGGGTGACGGCATAGTTGCCGACGTCGGCCCCGCCGAAGGCATAACTGATGTCGACCGGTTGCGCCAGGACGACTCCGCTGCCGTCGCGCACGACATTCTTGCCGCGGAACATCGCGGCCGGCGTGACGGTCAGGTCGTCGCCGGAGACGAGCCCGAGAGCGGCCCAGTCGACATTCGCGAGGGTGACCACGGCGGCGGTCTGGCCGTCGTAGGCCTTGTCGAGCGCCTGGACGCCGGCCAGGACCAGCGGCCGCGGAGAGATGGAAGCGCGGACCGAGCCGCCGCTGGCGGCGGCGGCGAGGACATAATTGCCGGCATCCGCGCCGGTGATGGCCAGTCCGTTGATGGAGACGTCGTGGGTGCCGACGTTGCGACTGGCGAAGGCGGCGGCGTAGCCGGTGGGGACGATGGCGAGAGCGTCGCCCGGGACGAGGCCCACGAAGCCGACTTCGGAGAAATCAAGCCCGGCGACGAACGTGCCGTCGTAGACCTTGTTCGAAGCCTTCACTCCGGTGACGGAGCTGATGGTTCGCGCGCTGATGTCGGCCTGGATCTGGCCGACCACGGTGGCGCCGGCGACGAACTGGTAGTTGCCGGAAGCCGGACCGACCAAGGTGAGCGAGTCGATCGAGACGGTCTTGCCGGCCCCGACGAACTTGTTCGCGAACGAACCGGTCGCTTCGGCCGCCGCGACGGAGTCGCCGGCCAGGATTCCTCCCAGCGTGATACCGGCGACATTGATCGAGGCGTTCGCGGTGCCGTCGTAGGTCTTGGCGGCGGAAACGGCCCCGCCGACGGTGGTCAGCGTGCGGCGGGCGATCGTCGCCGGGGTGACGGCGAAGGTCGCCGCAGGGGCAAGCACGTAGTTCGCGGCGGAAGCGCCGCCGAGGATCGCGCTGCTCACGGTGACTTCCCGGAGGCCGGCGGCGGCGGAAGCGAATTCGGCCGAGTAGGCCGAGAGCGTCAGGGAATCTCCGGCCAGCAGGCCGGCATACTGCCCGGCGCCGAGGCTCAGGCCGGCGGCCGTCGTGCCGTCGTAGACGCGATCGACTCCGGCGAGTCCGCTGACGGCCGTGATGGTGGCGGGCAGGATCGTGGCGGTGATGGGCGCGACCACGACGTTGCCGGCCAGGACATAATTACCCTGGTTGATGACCAGCGAGCCGAGGGTGACGGCTTTGCCGACGCCGGCGTTGGCATCCGCGAAGACGGCCTGCGAACCCGCGAGGTTGATGGCCTCGCCTGCCAGCAACCCGTCGAAGGTCGCGGCGGCGGCGTCCAGCTGGGCGGCGACGGCGCGATCGTAGACCTTGTCAAGGGCGCGCAATCCGGAGACGGAAGTGACCTGTCGCGGCGTGATGAGACCGGTCGCGGCGGACGAGACGGCGCCCGCGCCGAGCACGTAGTTCGACGCGAGACCCGTGGCGCCGTCCTGCAAGGAATAGCCCGAGGCCGAACCGGATTTCGCGGACACGACTCCGGCGGCATAGGCGACATTGGCATCCGCGTAGGCACCGGAGCCGCCCGTGAGGCGCAGGGACTCCCCGTTGACGAGGCCGACGAAGGAGATGGCGGAATAATCCGGCGTACCGGCCGTCGTGCCGTCATAGGACCTGGCCCCGAGGGTGATGCCGGAGACGGAGACGATCTCGCGAGGCGTGATGTTCGCCGTGGACTGGGCGACGGTCGAGCCGCTGAGTCGATAATTGCCCGCATCCGGGCCGCCGAGCGCGAGACCGGAAAAACGGACGATGCGGTTATTGCCGGCGTTGGCCGTCTCGAAGGCGCCGACATAACCGGGCGCGATATCCAATTGATCCCCGGCGAAGACGCCCTGGAAGGTGACCGAACTCGGCGAGACCTGGGCGTTGGTGGTGCCGTCGTAAGTCTTGTCCGCGGCGGCCAGGCCGACGATCTGGGTGATCGTCGCGGGCGTGATCTCGGCCGTCAGGGCCGGGATCGTCGGCGAAGCGACGACGTAATAATTGGCGGCGGAGGCGCCCGCGAGCGTCACGCCGGTCACGGTCAGGGCGCGGATGCCGACGTCCTTCTGGCTGAAGGCCATCGACAAGGAGCCGATTTCGACGGAATCGACCGGCAGGACGCCGGTCAAGGAAGCCGCGCTCCAATCGGCGGCGGCCGCCGTGGTCCCGTCATAGACCTTGTTGGAAGCAGCAAGCCCGACGATGCCGGTCAGTCCGCGCTTGGCGACGTCGGCCGTTCCGTTGAAGGAAGAATTGGTCAGGACGTAATTCGAGGCCTTGCCCGACGCGTCGGCCAGCACGTAGCCGCCCACGGTGAACGCCCGTCCGGCGCCGGCATCGGCGACGGCGAAGGCCGCCGAGGCGCCGCGCACGACCAACGTCTCGGAACCGACGAGGCCGCTCAGCTGGCTGGAGGCGACGACGGCCTGAGTGGTGCCGTCGTAGGTCTTGGCGCTCAGGGAGAAAGCAGCCGAGATCTGCTTGGGCGTGATGGCGGCCCGAGCGGTCGGGTTGACGAACTGGTAATCCGACGCGAAGAAACGGAGGACGATATCGTCGGCCGTGCCAGGCAGAAGATCGGGGCCGTTCAGGGTTCGGCTGCCGTCGCCAAGCAGGCCCGAACCGGTGACGAGCTTGCCCAACGCGGCGTCGGCGTCCGCAAAGGACGCGATACCCGGGACGAAAGCGATGCTTTCGCCGGCCACGAGACCGGAGTCGGCCACGCCCGAGACGGCGACCAGGCTGGTGCCGTAGGTCGTCGTGCCCGCAGTGACGCCGCCGTCATAGGTCTTGTCCGCCGAGGAGAAGCTATTGATGGCGACCTGACGACGGGCGATGGTGGCGGCCACGGTCTGGGTCGGCGACACCGTGTAATTGCCTGCGTCGGCCCCGCCGAGGGCGATGCCGGAGATCGCGACCTGGGTCGCGCCGGCAGCGAGCACCGCGCCTTGGCCGTCGAGCTGGGTGGACACGTGGCTCGAATCGAACAGGGCGGAGACGTTGGACACCGTGAGGACGTCGCCGGCGACCTGACCAGCGGCGACCAGGTCGGCCGCCACGACCGCGCTCGCGGTGCCGTCATAGGTCTTTTGCTGGACGGAGTAGACCGGGCCCAGCGACTTCTTCGCGATGTCAGCGGTGCCGGCGGTGACGAACGAGTAGTTGGCGCTGTCCGCGCCGGAGAGCGTGACGCCATTGAGCGTCAGCGTCTTGCCGAGGCCGGCGTTCTTATCCAGGAAGGCCAGCTGTCCGCTGACGTCGAGCCCGTCGCCGCCAAGCTTGTTCTGGACGACGAACGAAGCGCCGGGCGCCGTCAGGAGCGTGCCATCGTAGACCTTGCCGGCGCCGGTGGCGGAGACCTGCAGGACCCTCGGCGAAACCGTGAGCGAACCCGCCAGCGCGAGGTTCGGCTGGAAGTTGCCGCTGGCGACGAGCCCGGCGGGCGCAAGGGCGTATGAACCGACGCGGAGCGAGCCAGCGCCGCTGTAAGCCGGCGCGAGCGGGACGATCGTGAAGGTGGAAGTGGCGTTGCTTCCGTCGGTGACCGTGGCGATGTTGCCGACGACGGAGACGGCGACGTCGGTCGGATTCGTATCCCCCGGGAAGAGGTACTGGGCGGAACCCGAATAGACGGGCGAAGAACCGTAGACGGTCGGGGCGGCGTTGATGCGCACCAGCAGCGAATCGGCCGGGGTGATGGCGTAGTCCCCTCGCACGAAGGTGATCGCGTAGTTCGAAGCCGTCGCGCCGGCAGGCACGAGCGTGCCCGCATACGATCCGGCCGATTCGGGACCGCCGGCGCCGTAGAGACCGGGGGCGAGGTCACGCGACACCGTCGCCGGCGTCGTCAGGACCGCGGCGGTCTCGCCGTTGACGAAACCGGCGTAACGGACGCCTGCGTAGCCGGCGCGATCCGCCTTGGTGACGAACTTGGCGTCGGCCACGGCGGTGATGACCAGGGCGGCCGGGGTGATCTGGGCGACCTTCTGGACCTGTGCCAGCGGCAGGACATAATTGGAGGCCAGACCGGCCAGGACGGGCGTACCTCCGACCACGTCGTAAGCGTCACGGAGCGTGGCCGGCACCGTCGCGGTGCGTGCGCCGACATCCGCTACGTCGAAGGTGGCCGGCGCGAGCGAATAGTCGACACGCTCGCCGGGGACGAAGCCGGCCAGGACGCCGCTGGACGTAACCGTCGCGGTCAGCAAACCATCATAGACCTTATCGGCGACGGCGAGGCCGGCGAGCGTCAGCGCCTTGGGCTCGATGATCCCGTTGCCGGTGAACGTGCGGCCTTGGGAGAAGCGATAGCCGTAGACGGGCTTGCCCGCCGCGTCGATGGTCTGGAAACCGATGCCGCCGAGGGTCACCTGACGGGCGCCGGCATCCTTGGAGGCGAACGTCGACGTCGCACCCGACTGCAGCGCCAGGCCGGAGACCTGGTCTCCGGAGACCAGATTCGCCCCGCTGAAATCAAACCATTCGGTCCGGATGGGGTTGCCGTTGACGGTAGCGGTCACGAGGCCGTCGTAGGTCTTGGTGAAGGTCCCCGTGAACGAGACCGGGCCCATGACGGGTGCGGCGGAGTAGATCAGGCCGTCGCCCGTCCCGAGCACGGTCGCGCCATAAGCGGCGTCATACTGCTTGAAGTCATGTCCCAGCGCTCCGACGACATCCGTGGTCGGGTCGGCGCTCCAGAGCAGCCAGCGGCCGCCGGGGGCCTGGAAGGTCCCGCCGTTGTTGGCGAATCCGCCGACGACGAGGTTGAGCGCGCCCGTGCCCGCGGAAGGGTCGGAGCCGGCGGCGGATAGGTTCGCGCCACTGGCCAGGGTCAGGACGCCGCCCGCGACGATGCTCGCGCGGCCGTCGTTGCCGGAGGAGCCGGCGGACAAGGTGACGGCCTTGTTGATGGTCAGGGCGCCGGAAGCGGTCAGGCTGAGATACCCCTGACCGGAGACCAGGTTGTCGAAGGCGAAGGAACCAGCGCGATTGACCGTCAAGGAAGTTCCGGCGGACAAGGTGACTTGCGCCGAACCGAGATCACCCGTCGCCGAACCTGCGCCGACCGCGAGGGCGCCGCCTTGGACCTGGACGAGGCCAGCGCTGCTCAAGGCGACGCTGCCGCGGATGGTGAGCGTGCCGGTGCCGGCCTTGGTGAAGGTGCCGGTGCCATAGACCTCCGGCGTGAGCTCGAAGCTGGAATTGTCGCCACCGAGGATGAGTTCGCTCGCGAGGTGGATCTTGCCCGTGCCGGCGACCCGATGGACGGTCTCGGTGTGGCCGTTCAGGTAGAACTCCGCCCCGGAGGCCACGGTCAGCAAGGATGCGTCGGGGACGGCTTCATCCGCGCCGAGCCGCAACAGTCCGGCCTCGACGGTGGTCGAACCGCCGTAGACGTTCGCTCCGGACAAGGTCAACGTGCCTGCGCCGGATTTCGCGAACGATCCCTGGCCCTGGATCACGCCCGCCATTTCCGAAGAGGCGCCGCTGGCGCCGGCCGTCAGGACCTTCCCGGCGTCGATCTGCACGACCGAACCGGAGGCGCCGGCGAGCGAACCGATCGCGTCCGAAGCCGCGACGCGATAGCCCGCACCGGAAGAAACCGAGACCGCCGTCACGTCGGAGAGTGTGCCCGTGACCGTCAGCGTACCGCCGAGGACCGTGGTCGCGCCCGTGTAGGTCGCATCGGATGACAAGGTGAAGACGCCGCTGCCTTCCTTGGAGAGGGAACCTTGCCCGACGACCAACCCCGCCATCGTCGTGGTGGCGTTGGTGCCGCCCATCCGCAGGGTCGCGCCGGCGGCCAGGACCAAGGTGGAGCCGCCGGCTCCCGACAGGGAACCGATGGTATCCGCCGCCGCCGCGCGGTAGGTAGCCCCTGAAAGCAAGGTGACGGACGTGGTGTCGGCCAGGCTGCCGGAGACGACCATGGTTCCGGCGGCGACCGACGTGGCCCCGACGTAGGTGTTCGCTCCCGAGAAGGTCTGCTGACCGGACCCGGTCTTGCGGAATCCGCCGGCTCCGCTCATCGCTCCGCCGTAGACGGTGTTCGTCGCGTCGCCGGCCGAAAGGATCACGCCGGAAGACAGGACGACGGAACCGGCGCCCTGCAGAAGCCGGATCGTATCGGTCACACGGACGTCGTAAGTCGCGCCGTTGTCGACCGTGACGCCGCTGACGTCCGCGAGGGTGCCCGTCGTGAGCGTGAGGGTGCCCGCGCGGACCAAGGTGTCGCCGAGATAGGTCTGGGCGGCGGACAGCACCGTCTCACCGGTGCCATCCTGGGAGACGGAACCCGTGCCGGAGATCACGCCGGTGAAGGCATACTGATTCGAACGGGCGAAGCTCAGGGAGGCGTTGTTGACGATGTCGCCGACGACGGAACCGGCCGTCGAACCGGCGCCGGCGCCGAGACGCAGCACGCCTTCTTCGATCGTGGTGCCGCCGGAATAGACGTTGGCGCCCGAAAGCGAGAAGGTGCCGGCGCCGATCTTCACCAGCGCGCCCTGCCCGGAGATCGTCCCGGCGTACACGGTGTCGGTCCCGAGGAAACCCGTGGTGAGGGTCTTGCCGTTATCCAGCAGGACGGTGGAATCCGCCGAACCGGCCAGGGAGCCGATGGTGTCGCTGGCGAGGGCCTCGTAACGGGCCGTGTTGAGGACGGAGACCGCCACCCGGTCGGCCAAGGTGCCGCTGACGCGCAGCGTTCCTCCGGCAACGGTCGCCGCTCCGGTGAAGGTGTTCGCGGCGCAAAGCTCGAGGACGCCGGCGCCCAGCTTGGTCAGTCCGCCCGCGCCGTCCACGATGCCCGCCATGACGGTGTCGGTACCGAGACCGCCCGAGGAGAGCGTCACCCCGGAAGCGAGCAGGACCTTGGAGCCGACGGCCCCGGCGAGGGAGCCGATCGTGTCGGTCGCGCGCGCATCGTAGATCGCGTCAGCGGAGACGCTCACGGCGCTCGCGTCGCCAAGCGTACCGGTGAGACGCAAGGTGCCCGCCTCGACGAAGGTCGCGCCATCGGCGACGGAGGCGCCGGCCAGCACCTGGGTGCCGGTGCCGATCTTATGGACGACGATGCCCCCCGCCCCGTCGTCGATCGAGCCGGAGAAAGTCCCGCCGCCGTCGGCCGAACCCATGAAGAAGCCGCCGCTGGCCGAGGAGCCGGTGCGGACGATTGAACCCGCGCCGAGGAGCGCATCGACGTAGACGTCGGTGGCGTTGGTGTAGAAATCAAGCTTGGCGCCGCTGAGGATCTCCAGCGAGGCCTGGTTCACCCAGGAGCCGTCGGCCGCCTTCCAGCGGCTGCTGGCCCCGTTGTCGAGGCGCAGCTCGCCGGCCAGGATGCGGATGAGGCCGTCCTTCGACATCCGGATGGTGCCGCCGTTGGGCCCATAGAGATAGGAGACGGAGGAACCGGAAGCCGCGTTGCGCGCGAGCGTGCCGGCGCCGGTGTAAGTGATGCCGGACGGATGGCTGAAGGTGGCGAGGGCGGCGGCGAGCTCGAGCGTCGCGCCGGAAGCGATGTCGACGGAGGCGGTGGCGGTCTGGGATCCCGCGAAGACCAGCTTGCCCGCGGAGACCAAGGTCGCCGGACGATAGGTGTTCAGGTTGCTCGTCAGGGTGGTCGTCCCGGAGCCGGCCTGGACCAAGGCGCCGACCGAACCGTCGCCGACGATCTTCTGGGAGACCGGGGAGGCGGCGGAGAGGTCGAACACGAGCGTGCCGCCCTGCAGGCGGACTTCCGTGCTGGAGGAGCCCAGCGCGCCGGTGGTCCCGCCGGCGCCTATGCGCAAGGTGCCGGCGTTCACCTGCGTGACGCCGGAATAGGTGTTGTCGCCGCTCAGCACCTGCGTGCCCGAGCCGACCTTGATGAGGTTCTTCACCACATGACCGGCGCCGGCGTTGAGGTCCTTGATGACGCCCGAGAACGTGCCGCTGCCATCGGCGACGCCGATGGTGGGACTGGAGCTGAGGCCCGAATAGCCCGCGTTCCAGGTGCCGGCGCCCAGCAGGGCGTCGACCACGACATCCGCCTCGACGCTGCTGAAGGTCGCGCCCGCGGATATCTCCAGCGAGGCCTTGTTGTTCGTCCAGGTCTCGTTCGCGAAGCTGCCGGCGGTGAAATCGCCGGCCGCCACCTTGATCAGGCCGCCCGGGGTCAGCGCGAACGTGGCCGCGCTCTGCGGCCAGCGGAGGGTGCCCGCGCCGGTCTTGAGCAACGTGCCGTTGCCGCTGAAGGCGAGGTCGAAGGCCAGGTCGGCGGTACCCGAGCCGACGTTGAACTCGAGCACGCCCCGCGTGCCGGCGACGCTGTCGGCGTTGAGGGTGATGCCGGAGGTGCGCGGCGAGACGTTCCCGGAACCGTTGGTGAAGAAATCGAAGGCCAGGGTGCCGTCGTTGACCGTGGTGCTGCCTCCGTAAAGATGGGGATTCGTCGTGTTGAGCAGGCGGAGCGTGGCCGGTCCGGCCTTGACGATGTTGAGCTTGGAGGTGCCCGGCGTGCCCGCCTTGTCGCGGACGTTGCCCGTGAAGGAGACGTCCTGCGTCTGCGTGATCGTGAGCGTGCCGTTGGCGAAGGTATCCAGGTTCCAATGGTTCTGGATGTTCGCGCGCCAATTGTTGGCGTCGCCGCCGAGCAGGATGTTGCCGATCACCTGGGTGGTGCCCATGATGTTCGTCTCGGCCCAGCCGGTGGAGCGGCTGTCGAACACGAGGTTCACGTTCGCGCCGAGCTGGTTGTTCGCCCCGAACTCCAGGAAGGCGTCGGCGCCGTTGACCTGCGAGATGATAGAGATGCTGCTCGTGGTCGCAGTGTTCGTGTAAAGCGCCCGGCCGGAGGGGTTGGCGAGGCGCAGACGCCCCGAGATCAGGTTCGTGTAGCCGGTGTAGCTGCTGGAGCCGGTTAGCGTGACCAGCGAGGCCGTGCTGTCCGTGGTGCTGGGGTTGAAGGCGCGGAACTCCAGGCCGAAGGAACCGCCGGACTCCGAGATCGTGCTGGCGATGCTGACGTTCGCGTTGGTGCTCCACATGCCGATCCGGGCGTTGCCGGTGAGCACGATCTCGCCGTTCAGCTGCAGGGTACCGTTGTTGTCGAGACGGAGCGCGCCGAGGCCGTTCACGCCTTTGTTGGTGGCGGCGGCCTCCAGCCAACCCTCGCCCTCCAGCCGGATGCGGCTGCCGATCGTCGGCGAGCTCGGGAACCAGAGCTGGCCGCCTTGCTTCACGATGACCCAGGGATTGTTCGTGCCGATGTTGGCCTGGGCGTCGACCCGGAGACGGGCCTTGTCGACCGTGATGGTGGCGTCGCGAGAGATGCTGTTGACGCCGTTGTAGTCGTAATGGCTCTGGCCGGTAAGCCCCGTGCCTCGGAACGTGACGTTGCCGTCGCCGGTGATGTCGTGGCTGATGCTGACGTCGTTGTTCCGGAAATACTCCAGGCTGCCGTCGCGACCGAGGGTGACGGCGTTGCGTGCGTCGAGGGAACCGACGCCGGCGCCGGCGCCGATCTGCAGCACGCCTTGATGGATGACGAGGCCGCCGGTGTTGTAGGTGTCGGTCGTGATGGTGAGCCGACCGGTGCCGTATTTCTCGATGCGCAGGGAAGGCTTGGTCCCTCCTGAGGTCGGGGTGGAATTGCTGTCGACACCGTTGCTGGCCCGCCACGCGTCGCGCAGATAGCCGCTGTAGGTCAGGTCCGTCCGCTGGTTGACGATGAGGGTGGCGGCCCCGATCCCGGTGTCATGGGCGGCGGACTCGACGTTCTGCAGCACGGCCCAGCCGGGGTTCCGTCCGGTCGAGATGTTGCCGATCGTCTGGGTCGTGCCGCGGAGGGTGAAATAGGCGAAGGGGTTCGCGGTGTCGAAGGTCACGTCGACATCCGCACCCATCTGGTTGTTGGCGCCGAATTCGAGCTGCGCCCAGACATTGGGGAACACCCAGTTGGTGCTGCTCACGTCGTGACCGATCACGATCTCGCCGCCGCCGGCCCCGGCGTAAAGCGCGGGTCCCGCGGGATTGGCAAGCTTCAGGATGCCGTCGCTGACATAGGTCTTGCCGGTGTAGGTATTGGCGCCGGAGAGCGTGAGCCTTCCTGGGCCCCACTTCTGGAAGGAGAAGCTTCCGCCCTCCTCGGAGATCACGCCCGAGAGGATGCCGCGCGCGGTGTCGCCCCAGATGCCGAAACGCGTGTTGCCGGTCAGGACGGCGCTGCCTGCGAAGTCGGCCCCGTTGTCGATGCGCATCGCCCCGAGCTGGCCTGCGCCCTCGAGCCAGCCGTTCCCGGCCAGGTAGACAAGGTTCGTGAGCGAGCGGGTGGCGTAACGGCCGAGCGACCCATCCAGGTACAGCTGGCCGGTGTTCTCGACGCGGATGACGCCGGTGCCGAACGACTGGGGGTCCGGGACGATGAGACGCGCCTGCGCCTTGGCCACCGCGGTGCCGGTGAAGCTCGGGCTGGCGTTGTCGAGGTAATAGCCGCCGACGCCCGAGCCGCCGGGGCTGGTGAACTCCACCCGGCCAGCGCCGCTGAAGGTGTTTTCCACCGCGTCGTTGCTGCCGTTGCGGAAGAAAGTCACGAGCGAACCGCTGGCGACCGAGATGTCGCCGAAGATATGGCCCATCGAGCCGGAGGCGTTGCCGATGCGCAACGAGGCGTTGTTGCGGACGATCGTCTGGCCCGTGAAGGGATTGTTGTTCTGCAGCGAGACGAGGCCCGTGCCTTCGACGATGAGGGTGCCGGCGCCGCTGACCACGCCGGACAGGGCCTGAGGAGAGGAGCTGGCGAAGCGGAGGGTCGAGCCGGCGGCGACGGAGACGGCGCCGGTCAGCGTCCCGGAATTGAACTGCGCGGAAGAGACGACCGAGAAGGTGCCCGCGCTGACCGTCAGCGATCCGCGGAAACCATGGTTGATCGCGGCATCGAGGGTGAAGGTCCCCGTTCCCACCTTGGTGATGCCGCCGACGAGGTTGGTGACCGTGCCCGCGAAGGTGGAGGTCGCGTTGTTCTCTCCGACCACCAAGGTCGGGAGCGTCGCGTTGGCATAGCTGGCGCCGGTCACCGTGCCGGAACCTGTGAGATTACGGATCCGATACTGCGGCAGGTCCCACAGGTCGAACGTGGTCCCGGCGGCGACCTGCACGTCCACCTTGTTGTTGGCGGAGGTATCGTTCCAGCCCCAGCCGAAATAGGCCCTGCCCTCCCGCACGTCGATCAAGGACCCCGCCGAAAGGGCCCAGGTGTCCACGTCGTCGGTGCTGAGACCGAGGGTCGCGCTGCCCTTCTTGACGATCGTGCCGCCGCCGGTCCAGTTGACACCGGCGCCGCCGGTCCAGAAACTCCGCTGCGCTCCGGTGAGGTTTGTGTCCGTCCCCCCGCCCGTCCAGCTGGTGGCTCCCGTGTCGAATTCGAGGACCGAGCCACCGGCGATGTTCATCGTCGTGGTCTGGGACGTTCCGCCCGTGATCTTGAGCGTGCCGGCGAGGATGTCGGTGCGACCGGTATAGGTGTTGTTGCCGGAGAGCGTGACCGCGCTGTTCGCGCCATCGATCAGGAGATTGCCGCCCGTGCCGCTGATCGCGCCTGACAAGGCCTGCGTACCGCCCGCCTTGTAGCGCAAGGTCGACCCATTGCCGAGGCTGATGGCCCCGGCGTAGGCGCCCCCGCCAAGACTGCCGCCCGGAAGAATCTCCAGGTCGCCCGCGCTCACCGTGATCGAACCGCTCAGGAGGGTGGCCCCGGCCAAGGCCAAGGTGCCGCTGCCGCTCTTGCTCAAGCTGCCCGTCGTGGTCGGCGTGCCGCCGGAGAAAGCGAGGCTCCCGGCAGGAAGATCTATCGTGGCGCTGCCGCCGGCGCCGATGCTGAAGCCGCGATCGGAAGTCGTCGCGGCGGCGCCGGTATAGCGGAGGGTACCGCCGTTGAACAGCAGGTTGGCCGCATCGGCCGAAGAGGCGCCCAGGGCCGAAGCGGCGCCGGCGTTGGCCACGCTGCTCACCGCCAACGCGCCTTGCGCGATGCCGGTGCCACCGGCGTAGGTATTGAGGCCTGAGAGGGTGAGGGTGCCGTTCCAGGTCTTCCAGAGGCGGCTCGTGGCGGCCCCGGAAATCACGCCGGTGATGGAAGCAGACTCGCTGCTGCCAAAGACGCCGACATCGGTATCCGCCGTGAGCGCGACCGTGCCAGCCCATGAAGCACCGTTCGCCAAGCGCAGGGCACCCAGGCGGCCGGCTCCTTCGTTCCACCCCTGGCCAGCGATGCTCAGCGCCGTGGTGATCGCGGTGGTGGTGTACACGTAGACACTGGAGCCGCTGGCCACATTCAGCGCCGCCGTGCCGAGGCCTGCAGCCGTACCGAGCTTGAGACGGGCATTGTCGCTTACGCGCATCTCGCCGCTGAAGCTGGCGTTGGCGCGGGTGAGGTCGAAATCGCCGACGGTGATCGCGTTGATCCCTTTGAGCTGGACCGTGCCCGGGCCCGCCAGCTCGGGTGTCACCGTCAGGGACATGTCGTTGACGTAGGTGAACGTACTGCCCGCGTTCACCGTCACCTTGGTCAAGCCCAGCGTCGTGTTGCCGTTCGCGGAGGGATCGTCGTCGATGTTATAGACGAACTCGCCGGCGTTCACCGTCAAGGTGCCGCCTTGAAGATGATTGGGGTGCGACGAGGACGTCTTGAACACCAACGCGGCGCTGCCGTTCTTGATCAGATCGAGCACGGAACCGGATCCGTTATAACTGCGGCGGAACGATCCGGTGTAGGTCGCATGGGTGGTTTGCGTGACCGTCAGCGTGCCGGTCTGGTTGTTGGAGGTGTTCTGGTGTTGGATCACGTTTCGGTAGTGTCCGCCCGCGTCGAACAGGTTACCGATCGTTTGGCTCGTGCCGTTGAGGGAGAATTCGTTGAAAAAACCCGTTGAATACGACGTACCCTCGAACCACAGGTTCACGTTGGAACCGAGCTGGCCGTCCCGCAGGGTCTGCAATCCCACGAAATGGTTCCCGGCGCTGTAGGAACCGGTTGAGTTGTCGTTGTTGATCCGTACCGTGCCCGTGGTGCCGTTGTACAGAGCGGGGCCGCCGGCGTTGTTGAGCAACAAACGACCGCCGCGGATCACGGTGTCTCCGCCGAAGGTATTGGCAGCTGAGAGCGTCAGGCCGTAGTAACCGGTCTTCTCCAGGCCGAAGCTGTTCACGCCGTCGTCGATGACCCCGCTGATGGCGAGGTGGCCCGCGCCGCTGGTGTGGATGCGGACGTCGTTGGCCAAAGTGACCGGGCCGCTGAGCGTGACGAGCGCGCTGGAGGAATGGCGGATGGCTCCCAGCTGCGAGCCGTCCGGCTCCCGCCAGCCGCTGCCGGCCAGACGGACGGGAGCGGAGAAGGTGCCGCTCGCGGCGCCGGAGAAGAAGATCTGCCCGCCCGTCCGGACGTCGATCGTGGAACCGCTACCCAGGTTGCCGCCGGTCGTCACGTCGAAGCGCGCCTTGTCGATCACCACCGTGCCGGCAGCCGTCAGGGCATTGTTGCCGGTATAGGTGAAGGACGACTGACCGTTGTTGCCGGTGCCCTTCAGGATCACCGTGCCCGCACCGCTCCAATTGTTGGCGATGGCGTAGGGATTGGTGCTGCGGAAATAGGTCAGGGTGGTGCCGGCGGCCAGGCTCACGGGGGCTGAACCGATCCGGCCATGGTCCGATCCGTCGCCGACGGTGACGGTGCCGGCCTGCACATCGAGGCCGCCGGTGAAGTTCATGCCGTCGTTCTTAATGGTCGTGTGCAGGAACAGCAGATCCCCGGACCCCTGCTTCACGATCTTCAGGGAATGGGTCGTGCCGTTGCTGTCCTGGTCCCGTACCCAGGCGTTAAGGATCGAGTTCTCATTCCCTGTGAGGGTGAGGGTGCCTTGGCTGCGGCCGCTCACGACCGAACCGTCCGTGCCGATGTTCTGGAAGACGAGCGAGCCTTGGGTGGTGCTCGAACCGCTGATGATCTGCTTGAGCGATTGATTCGTTCCGCGCAGGTCGAGACGGGTCCAATTACCCACGGGATTCCCCGTCGTGAGCACCAAGCCATCGGCGAACTGGTTGTCGCGCATCATGCGCAGGTTCGGCTCGGCTGTCGTGTTGTTGCCCAGGGTGATGTTGGTGGCGATCGCCGGCCCACCGGCGGAATTCAGCCACACGGTGCCGTTCTCGAGCGTGAACCCGCCGCTGAAGGTATTGGCGCCGCTGAGCGTGAGCTCTCCGCTACCCGCTTTCACGAAGCGGCCTGCGCCCGACATCACGCCGGAGTAGGTTGTCGTGGCGCTGTCGTCGGAGGTCAGCGTGACGCCCGAGAGGATCTGCACGTTGCCGCCGCCTTGCAGATAGGCGATCCTGTGCGTATTGGCGGCGATGTAGGTCGCCCCCGTGGCGACCGTGGTTTCGGTGCCATCGCCGGCGGTGGGATACTGGGTGCCGCTCACCTTCAAGGTGCCGGCGTTCACGATGGTCGCCCCGTAATAAGTGTTGGCCCCGCTGAGCTCCAGCTGCCCCGAGCCGGATTTGGTGAGCGTGCCGTGCGTCCCATTGGTATGGATCGGCGCGGAAACGACGGCCGAGGCGCCTTGCGCCACGTCAAAAGCGATGTTGAGGCCTTCGCTGCGAAGTCGGAAATCACCTGATCCCCCGCCTCGCAGGATCTCGGAGATGGCACCTGCCGTCGCCGGTGCCTTGATCGTGAAGGTCAGGCCCATCACCTGCGTGTTACCGCCCACGTAGAACCTGCCCCCGGTCATCTCGACCGCGAAGTTGTTCCACATGTGCTGCTGCAGGCTGTTGGCGGGACTACCGACCTGTCCGCCTTCGTTGACGGTGATGGCCTCGATGCCGGAGTTCGCGACAAAACCGAAGGAGTTGGCCACCCCCCAATCGAGGATGCCGCCGTTGTTCACGATCACCCGGCTGGTGTTCAAGGTGCCGGCGCCGCTGGTTCCGTCGAAGCGGTTCAGGAACAAGGTCCCGGCGTTGATCGTGGTGGTGCCCGTGTAGTCGCTCCAGTTCGTGAAGGTGAGCGAACCGGTGCCGTTCTTCACCAGGCCCCCCGTGCCGCGGATGTTGCCCGCGAAGGTGCCATTGCTCGCCTGATTGAGCGTGAGCGTGCCGCTCCCCAGCTGGATGGAGCCGCCTGTTCCCGTCAGCTTGCCCATGGAATGGCTGAAGCTGTTGAGGTCGAGCAGACCGCCATTGACGATCAGATCGCCGCCGGACGGGAGCCTGCCGGCTCCGGAAAGGAACAGCGTGCCGGCGTTCACCTGCGTGACGCCGGAATAGGTGAGCTGGTTGGTGAACGTCTGCTGGCCGGATCCTTGCGTCTTGGCGATGGAACCCTGTCCCTGGATCACCCCGGCGAACGTGCTGTTGCCTCCGTCGCCCATCGTCAAGGTGGCGTTGTTGCTGAGGTTGACCACCGTGTCGGTCGGCGTCCCGGTGCTATGCCCCAGCAGACCGATCGAGATATTGCCTCCGATGTTCAGCGTCGTGCCGGCATCCATGCGCACATCGGACGTGACGTTGAGACTCCAGTTCGAGCCGTTCAGCTCGAGCGTGCCGCCGCGGAGGACATAGTCGCCGAAATTGCCCTGGGCACCGGAGAAGGTCTGCTTCCCGGCGCCGGCCTTTTCGATCCACAGGTACCAATCGACCGTACCTGAATAGGTGTAGTTTGCTGCGCCGGAGGGACTGGTGATGTAGATCGCCTTGTTGCCGCCGGCGGCGTACGTGTTCTGCAGGAGGCCGGTCCCGGTCAACCCAGAGATATAGATATTCTCGCTGAAGGTGTCGAAGGTTGTCCCAGCATCAATCTGAAGCACACCTTGATTGTTGCGCCAGTTGTCCCGGGTGTAGTTGTGGCTCACCTGCCCCTGCGCCACCTGGAACAGGCCGTCGCTGGCTTGGCTCACGATGAAGCGGCGATCGTTCCAGCCCATCTCCAGGCTGAACGTACCGGTTTTCTTGACGGTGCCCGAGCCATTGAGGGTCAATGAGCGCCCCGCTTCGAGGTAGGCCTGATTGCTACCGTTGCCGGTGGTCGCGGCCAGCTCCAGCACGGCACCGCTGTTGACCGTGATCGTCTGATCGCCGTTGGCCCAGCGGAAGCGATTGGTGCTCTCGGCCGAACCAGGCACAAGGCGCAAGGTCCCGGCCTGCACCGTGGTGCCGCCGGTCATGTCGCCGCGACCGGCCAAGGTCTGCGCGCCCGCCCCGCGTTTGACGAGGCTCCCGGTGCCGGTGATGTCGCCGGCGTAGGAGGCGGACCCGCCGACGTCGAAAGTGAGCACGCCCGCGCCGGTCAGCGCGACGTTCGATGAGCCGCTGACACCGCCGGAAGCGACGAGGAACGTCACGCCGCCCGTGCCCGATCGGGTGATCGCCGCGTTCATCACGATGCTCGCGCCGGCGTCCAGGGTGAGCAGACCCGTCCCGCCCGCGGAGAGGGCGGAGGACACCGTGATGGTCTGATCGGCCTGCACGGTCGCGGCGCCCCCGCCGTTGAGCGTGGCGGCGAGCGTAGCGGCGGCCGCGGCGTCGATGGTGACATTGGTCGGATCGAGCAACCAGCGTCCGCCGGGCCCGACGTTCACTGTGGCGCCGGCGACGGAGAGCGACTTTCCGGATGTCTCCACGAAACCGCCCTGGGTTCCGGCCACGTCGATGCTGCCCGTCACCTTGGCGACGGAAGAGGGGTCGGCGAGGTCGGCGATGACCTTGACTTCGCAGCCCTTCCCCGCCGCCGAGGCGGCGGTCGCGGAGCCGGCATGCTCGACCTTGGTGCCGCCGAGGAAGATGCGGCCGCCGTCAGACTCGATGGAGGAAGCATCCAGGTCTCCGGCGTTCACGACCTGGGCCGCGACCGCGTTGAAAGCCTGCGCCGAAAGGACGATCTCACCGCCCTCGGCGCGGATCAGGCGACGGTTCTCGACGAGCGCGTCCACGGTCGACAGCTGCACGGCCATGGACACGCCCGTCTTCGCGTCATCGAAGGTCAGGGCGAAGGCGTCGCCGGCGGCGAGCGTGACCGACCCGCCGCGCGCGAAGATGAAGCCGGCGTTGCGGACTTCCGGCGCCATGAGCGCGATGAAACCCCCGTCGCGGGCGAGCAAGGTGCCCTCGTTGACGACGGAGCCGCGGCGGAAGACGTCGCGTCCGGACATGAAATCCCCGTCGGCGATGTCGGCGGTGGTCGCCAGCAATCCGCCGACCTCGACGGAGGAGCCGGGCGCGAAATAGACCCCATTGGGATTGACGAGATAAATCCGTCCGTTGGCCGTCAGGTTGCCGAAGATCCGGCTGGGGTCGGCCCCGATGACGCGGTTGAGCGTGACGGAGGAGGCCCCGGGCTGGACGAACCTGACTTCCGCGGCGGAGCCGATGTCGAAGCTCTGCCAGTTCACCACGGCCCGCTCGGTCGTCTGGTTGACGGTGAGCGAGGCGCGGTCGGCGCCGCTCGCGCGGACCAAGGAGGCCTGGCCGGCGACGACCGCCCCGCCCTGCGGCAACGCCGTCGCCTCCGGCGCGGCGAAGGACAGGACGGGTGAGAGAAGCGCGGCGGCGAAGAGCAGAGGACGCAGACGGAGAGGTTTTTTCGCTGGCTTGGCGCTCATGCGTGGAAAAGGTCAGAAGTTGAAGGAAGCCGACGCCCAGAAGCGATCGATGCGCAGAGACCCGTCCTGGTCGGTCCCGGAAGAGGAAGGCCGCGGGTTGTCGCCGATCCGGCGGGACCACTGCAGGGAAAGCTTCACGCCGGAGTCGAAACGCTGGGAAAGGCCGAGACCCCAGCCGCGGTAGGTCAGGCCGTTGTCGGTCGGTCCGCCGGCATAGTCCGGGTCATAGTTCTGCGCGACCCAACCTTGGTCCAGGAACAAAGTCCCCTGGGTCCGGGGCGTCAGGTTCGTCCGCAACTCCAAGGAGGAGAGCATGCCGAGATCGCCGCCGCCCTCGCTCGTCGGATACGCCCGGAGGCCGTTGTTGCCTCCGAGGAAGAATTTCTCGGACGAATCCAGGTTATGGAACGCGGCCTGACCGCGGACGTTCAAGGCGAGCGAATAATCGCGCCCGACCTGCTGCGTCCGGCCAAGACCAAGCGATACCTTGCCGAACCAACCGTCGACCCGCGGGCCGCCGAGGTCGGCCGCGAAATTCGGCGACCCGGCCAGATCGACGCGGCCGAGGTTGACCGAAAGCGAGCCGGTGCTGACTCCTCCGCCGGCGAAGCCGTCGTAGAGATTTCCGTTGAGCCCGCACTCGAGGGTCTGGCTGACGTAATCGCTCGTGAGCGAACCCGCCGCGCGGTTGGCGAACCACCGGCCGGCCAATCCGCAGGAAGCGTACAGATTGGCGGAACGGCTTCGCAGCAGGGGCAAGGTGAGGTCGGCCGAGAGCGTGCTCGAGGTGCCGCTGACCGCGGCGGAGACATAGTCGGAGGAGACCAGCTGGTAGGACATGGCGCTCGCCGAAAACGACAACCGGGAGCCGCTCCATGGGGCGGGCATGCTGTACCCGAGGCGGGCGTAATCGCTCCCGTCGGTATGCAGCAGGTCGGCGGCGAACTGCTCGCCGTCGCCGCGTGGCTGGTCCACCGTGGCATTGAAGACGGCGCGGGCTTCGCCGGTCGAACGCGCTCCGGCGTTGTCGGCAAGGACGGAGCCGACGACGAGCGGACGAGCGGAGGACACGAGGACTAGGTCCGTCGTGCCCTTGAACTCCCCTGCGCGCAGCGCGCCTTGGATCGACGCGCCCGGCAGGTCGTTCATCAGCAGGAGGGCGCGGTCGACGTCGTAGGTGTTGACGATCTGACCGGAGGCCACGTTCTGCCTGACGATGCGTTCGAGCAAGCCGGCCTTGGCCCGTCCGTCCGACGAAGGGTCGAGCTCGGCCATGCCGAAACGCGATTCGGCGACGGACACCTTGACCACGCCGCCCTGCACTTCCTGACGGGCGATGGAGGCCGAGGCCAGCAGGCCTTTGGCCCGGTAAGCCAGGGCCACCTGGGCGGCGGCGTTCCGCAGCTCCTCCAACGTCAGCGGACGGCCCAGATAACCGCGGAGGGCGACCGACAATTCCTCGGTCGACACGGCCTCGGCGCCTTCGAATTCGAAGCGGGAGACGACGATCGTCTTGCCGGCGCCTTTCGGCATCTCCGCCGAAGGAACAGGGACGGGAGGACCGACCTCAGGCAAGGTCGGCGCAGGGAAACTTCTCTCAATCTGGCGTAAGATAGTGCCGGCATCAGGCGCAGCCTGCGCGGAAAGACCGAGCTGCCCGAACTTGAGCAGACCGACCAACGCGAGGCGACGCAGCAGACGTGAGCAGAGGGCCGGCGACATGGGGACCAGCGATGTGAGTCCGCCCGCAGGAAACCTTCAAACCACATCCGGGCACATTCTGTATTAATAATTTAAACAGACCTAGTCCCGCGCCGCCGGCCCCATCGTCCGCCCGGCGCGCCAGGTGGCGATGACCGCCTCGCCGAAGGACTCGGAGTCGCAGCGGCCTTCGGCCAGCCAGGCCGCGAACATCCGGAAAGCCAGGTCCTCGGGGATCTCACAACCCGCGACCGGCAGGCCATGCCAGGTGTCCACGCTGCCGTTGAGGTAGGCGACCGCGACGGACAGGCGGCCGGGCATGGCCAGGCCGCTCCGAGCAAGGGTGTCGGCGCACGCCATGAGATCGGACCATTGCGGGAAGATGACGCAGCCGGCCTGGCTGCGGACGATACGGGCGCAGACGCGGCCGACCGCCTTCCGGTCGTGGATCCAATTGTCCGCGCCGAGGCTGCCCGCCTCGACGAAGTCTATCCGCACCCCGAAGAACTTGGCCTGTGCCTGCAATTGCGACCGAAACTCGGGCGTCATGACATTGTCGACCATCACGAGCCGGCGATGCCCCAAGGAGTGGGCCTGGCGGATGATATGCACCAGCACACTCACGTGCGGAACCCGGAACACCGTCATGCCAGGCGCCTTGACCGGCAGCAACGGGAGCACGGCCACGCCGACCTGCAGGCCGGCGAGAACATCGCAGAGTTTCTGGTCAGGATGAATACAGATGATTCTCGTTAAACCATTTTTGGACAACGATTTGAGAATATTATCACGGACATCTTCCGGGGACGCATCATCGACGACGAATTCCTTGTATTCCATGCCGTCCTTGCGGCATTTCTCCTGGACCAACCGAAGTGATGACACGATCGAGACGTGCAGCCTCCGGACTGGGGTGCGCAGCACGACCAGCAATAGCGAAGAGGCAAGCCGACGGACCGGGGTGACCCGGGCGCGGCGCTTTGGCCCGCGAGATTCGATCACCCCCCGGGCGGCCAATAAACGCAGGGCTTTGAGCACCGTCACGGTGCTAACCCCGTTCTGCTCGGCAAGCGACCGGACAGAGGGCAAGAGGCCCTCGAGAGCACCCTCTCTGATGAGTCGATCCAGATGCTCCGTCAGCTGCTCCGCCTGCGACTTGGGTTGGTGCTTCAAGATTAGGAGAACAATCGTTCGGTGGCACCCAGTTGAAAGCCAGAAACAGCGAGAGAAACCCAAAAACTGTTATGAATATTTAACCAGATTAAGGAATCATCGCCGCCTTTCCCCGCTCGCGGCACGCCGCAGGTAGGGATGC